>DASRKV010000181.1:0-2245 GCA_035648795.1 Opitutaceae bacterium | reverse complement strand
CCGGTGAGGATCGCCTCGCGCAGGCCCGCCGGCGGGGCCAGCGCCCGCATCTTCGCCGCCACCGCGGCATCAAACGCCTGCTCGCCCGCGAACCACGTGCCCAACGCCGGGTCGCCCTGCGCCTGTCGCAACGCGTCGGCGAAGGCCGGGTCGCCGGCGTCGCGCCCGCTGGGGCGATACGCGCGGAGAAGGAATCTGGCCTGTTCGTTGTTCATGGCGTCTGGCGCAGTCTCTGCGCCGAAAAAGGCACGACGTTGCTGCGGCCGGCTTGCTCCCGCCGCGCCAGAATCGTCCGCAATTGGGCCTTCCCGCGGGAAAGCCGCGACATGACCGTACCCGCCGGAATCTCCAACGCCTCCGCGATCTCCTGGTACGTGAGTTCTTCGAGGTAGAATAGCGTGAGGGGCGCCCGGAACACGTCGTCGACTTCCCGCAGCGCGTCCAGCACCACCTCGGCATCCATCGCCGCCACGAAATCCACCGCGGGGGCCGGCGGATCGGCTTCCCCGGGAGGAAGATCGTCCAAAGCGCTCACCCGCCCCTCCCGGCGCCGCCCGCGGAGGAATTCGCGGTACAGCGTGGTGAACAGCCACGATTTGGCCTTGGTCGCGTCACGAAGCATCTCTCCCTTGGTCGCCCAGATATAGAACGTTTGTTGCGTGAGGTCGCACGCGTCGGCCGGGCTTCGGGCGAGGCTGAGCGCAAAGCGGTAGAGCGACGCATAGTTCGCGTCCACCAACTCGGTAAACGTGTCGGACCCCATAAGTAAAGGAGGCGGCGTGCCCCGCCAATATTCCCGAAAAAATGCCTCGCGTCGAGGCGATCAGACCGAATGTTGACGCCATGAGCGCATCGCCGTCTTCTGCAATCTCACGGGCGTCCCGCCCATGAGCAAAAGCGGACATGCGCCCTGACGCCATGCTTCGGGTTCTGCTTCCACCCAATCTCGCCGCCGCCGCCCCCCGCAACGCTATCGCGGTGAAGATCGAGATCGATCCCGGCCCGGTTCCCTCCCCGCTCCTGCCCGCGCTCGCCTGGCTCCAGCGCCAGACCGGCGCCCCCGCCCGGCCGCCGTTCTTTCTGCAACTGACGCGCGCCCAGTTGCGCGAACTCATCGCCCTCGCAGAAGACCAGCCGGTGTTTTTCCGGGTGAATCGCCCGGCGGAGACGCTCGCCTGGAATGATGGCCTGCTTCCGGGGGTGAGCGAGCACCTCGAGGAGCCTGCTCCTCCCGCGGCGCCGTCCCGTGTGGGCCAGGCCGGACCGTCCAAACCCCTCCGCCCGAAGCCCGCCGCAGCGCACCCGGCTGAACCGTTGCTGGTCGACGGCAGCGAGCACTTCCTCGCCTTCACACTCCCCGCGCGCGAGCACCCGGCCTACGACGCTGTGCTTTCCCTGGTGAAAAACCATGGCTTCGTCCTCGAACCCTCCAACCGCCGTTGGTGGCTGCGCGATCGTCACAAGACCCTCAACTTCCTCGCGACCTACTGGGTCCGGCTGCGCGACGAATTCGGGGCGCGTTTCACGCCCAATTTCGAACGCAACACGGCCCGGCTTCGGGTCGCCAGCGTGACCTGCTCGGCGCTCGAGGCTCCGGGCGGCTACGATGTCACCCTGGCATTGAAGGCGGGCCGGGCGTCCGAGGATGCCGTGCGCGCGGCACTGGCCTCCAGCCGCGGTTACGTCGAGGATGCGGGAGAGGTTGTGCTTCTGCCGGCGACGGTCGTCGAACAACTGGAGGCGGTGCAGCGTCGTCTGTCGGCCGAACCAGCCGCTCCACTCTCTCCGCAACGCACGATGCGCATCAGCCGGTCTGGGACGGCGGACGCCGAAGGTTTGTTGGAGTCGCTCGTCCCGGACTTTCAGCCGCCGGCGACCTGGCGTGCCCGCAGCAGCGCTCTCCGCAATCTGTCGAAGCTCGAGCCCGCACCACTGCCGCCGAAGCTCGACGCGTGGCTGCGGCCCTACCAGCGGCTCGGCGCGGCCTGGTTGTGGCACCTCTACCGCCATGAACTCGGCGGCATTCTCGCGGATGAAATGGGTCTGGGAAAAACCCTCGAGGCCCTCGCTCTGCTCGCGGCGCTGCGCTCACCCGGCGCCCAGCCTCGGCCGCCCTCCGGTCCCGTGTCTCCGGTTTCCGGAATCCCCTCTCCAGTATCCGGTATCCGCTCTCCGGTTTCCGATATTCCCTCTCCGGTTTCCGACATCAGCTTTCCGGTATCCGGTATCCGCTCTCCGGTATCAC
>DASRKV010000180.1:0-3290 GCA_035648795.1 Opitutaceae bacterium | reverse complement strand
GTTCCGCGGTGGGAGTGCCTTCTTCAGCGAATTTCCGGGCGCGCGAGATGAGTTGTTCCGCGCCGGCAGTAAGGGAGGTCCCGGGCGCCGCCGAACGATTGCGGCCCAACCAAAGGACCACGGCGACCGCTGCGAACACCGCGACCAAACCGGAAAGCGCCCACCATCGCGCGAGACGCCGCGGCGCCGCTCGCGGGGCCGGCCTCGCTGTGTCGCCGCCGGCATTTGCCCTTTCGTCGACCACCGCGCCAGTCAGGAGTTTTTTCACCCGCTGGCAGAACTCCGCCGGCGTGGCGCCACGCGGCAGCCGCGTCCATTGGCGCTCGCGGAAGCGTTCCGGAACCCGCGCGGCGGCGTCCGGGGTGTCGTCGATCACGACCGGGAGGAGAAACGGCACGTCGTCGTCCATGTCATGCATCCGTTCCACCGCCAGCCGCCACTCGCGGCGGAAATAGCCCTCGAGCCGCGTCTGCGTTCCGGCCGAAATCACCGGCACGAACAGCGCGCACTCCTTGATCTGCCGGCGGATGTCCGCGTCCCAGGCGTCGCCCCCGCGCAGCTCGCTCTGGTCGAACCAGACCTCGACGCCGGCCGTGCGCAGCGCGTCGCAGATGCATCGGGCCGCGTCGGCATCCTGCGAAGCATACGAAAGAAAAACGGCTTTGGACGATTCGGGCATGGGAGGCGTTCAACCCGGCAGCGCCGGTGGTCGATCGGTGAAGACCACGCGCCACTCGAGATTCTCATCCACCATCAGTTGCACCACATGCAACGCGAGCGGCGTGATCTGCGCGAGGCGGACGGTGGCGGGATTTTCCGCCGCGCGCGCCTCGAAGGCGGCGATCTCGCTTTCAATGCGCTCCATGCGCTCCGCCATGGCGCGCGAGCGCTTGGCCACCCGGGAGAACTCCCCCTGGTTGTTGATGCCGGCCAAGGCCGCGCCCAAGGCGGGAAACCCGGCGGCGATGAGCGTCAGCCAGCGGCTGATCACCGGCCCCTGCAGCCACCCGAACCCCGGCACGTGCAGGTGGGCCAGCAGGTGCATCAGGATCGCGACGACGGTCAGCGCGAGCAGCGTGAACGCCGTCACGTGCAACGTGTGTTCGATCCGCTCGGACCGCCGCTCGTTGTTTTCGTGGAACCGGCGCTGCCCGCTGACGATCTGTCGCAGGTGTTGCAGGCAGTGAGCGACGTAGGCCGCATCCACGCGCACGCTCGGCAGGCCCGTGGCCCGGCCGAGGGCGCGCATGTGGGCAAACATCCAGGTGCGCGACGGTTCGCCGTAGTTTTCCAGATGCCCGGGCATGCGGATGAACGGCCGGCCCCCGCCGAGCGGGATCAGCACGCGCAACTGCCGGATGACTTCCGCGAGCACGCGATACTCCATCCAGCGGTCGTGCCAGCGCAACCAACGGCCGACAAACACGAGGCCGAGGATTGAACCCAATGTCGCCAGCTCGGCCACGATGCAGACGATTTCGAACGCCGCCGAAGGCCAGACCGGCTCCACCGCCATCGGCAAAAGCGCCAGGATCACCGCCAGCGCGGCGAAGGGATAGGACAGGACGAACGAGCTGCGATATTTGTCGGCGTAATAGTCGGCGAGGCGATCGGCCCACGCGAAGTGGGATCGCAGCCGGCCGTTGGCCCATTCGGAGGCGGTTTCGGCCGCGTCGTCCGGCACCGCGCCCGGGCGTTCGTCGTGCGTGGGCCACTCTTCGTGGGAACCGGCTTCGAAGTCCGGCACGCTGATCGGCGGCAGGAGGAGGCGGCCGTCGCCGGCCAGGTTGCGGAAGACCTTCCAGAATGGCGCTGGATTCCACCGCGGCTTTCGCTCGCGGAAATACTCTTCGCGCAGATCGCCCGCCGTGTCCTCGTCGGCTCCTGCGTCCGCTGGGGGCCATTCGAGCACCTCGTGCACGACTTCGCCGAGGCGCCGCCAGTCGGCGGCGGTTGGCGGGCGGGGCACGTTGCGCCCGGTGGCGGCCGGCTCCGGGAGATCCGCCTCCACGCGGAGCAACTGCCAGGGGTGCGGCGCGACCGCGTCGACCCACAAGACCGGCACCTGATAGTGGATCGCTTCCTGCAGCGTCTGGACCGTGCCGCCCTCACCCTGCGCCTCGCGTCCATCCCAGAGCACGATGAGCAGGTCGGACTGGTTGATCAGGACGCGCCCGGCGGCGCCATAGGCCGCACCTTCGTCGGACCGGTTGCCGTCAAGTTCGAAGGTCGTCAGGCCGGCTCCGGACCGGGCGCGCTCCAGCAGCGTGTGGAAGCGTTCGAGCGATCCGGATTCGAGTGCAGCCGGTGCGGCGAAGTCCCGTTCGTATTCGGCTTGCGCAAACGGCATCGGGCAGCAGAGGGAGAAGCCCAGGTCGAGCGCCTGCGTCGCGACAAGGCGGTCGGCGCCCTCGGCCAGCGATGAGGCAACGCGCAGCAGCGGCGGCTCCGTCAAATAGGCCGCGGGCTTCTCGGGCAGCGCCTGAAACGCCTGCACGGCTTCGCGAACGTGTGCGAGGATCCCGCGCACGACGCCGGCCAGTTGTTCCGGTTGCGCCTCGCGAAGCCGGTTGGGCCGGTGCCCGGTGACGCCCACGCGAAAAGCCACGGGGGCCTTCGGGGGTGAATCTACCCAACGGGCGGGAGTCATTGGCTGATGCTCAATGGTGAAGCGGCCCCTCACGACGACGACGCCATCGTTCGCATCGTTGCTATCCGCGCCAGAAGCTCCTTGTTGTCGGCGGTCAGTTGCCCATTGGATTCGCCTTTCTCCAGGATCGCGGCCGCGCGGTCGAGGAGCTGACGGTGGCGCAGGGCTTCGTCGGACTTCGCGGGATCAAGCGTTCGGGCGAGAAGGGTGCATGTTTCAGCGAGACCCGCCTGGTACCCCCAGTTGGCCGACTGGCGGGCGATGGCGGTCTCCCGGGACCGAATACCTTCCTCCAGAACGCTGCGTGCCCTTGGCGGGTCGCCGGTTTCCAACAACACTTCACCCAAGGTCGTTGACACGTCGTCGACCACCGCCTGTCGGTCTTCCACCCAATTGGGATTCTGCGAAACGGCAGCGATCTGCTCGGGCAGGCGTTCCAGTAGCGCGACTGCTCGTGCGGCCTGTCCGGTGCGGAGATACGCCTCTCCTCTCCAGACTTGCACCCCGATCCGGTAAAGGCGCGCCTGGATGATCCAGACATCATTCGGAGCCTGACGCAGCGCCTCCTCGTAGACGGCCGTCAATTGGTCGGCGATCCGTTCGAGCTCCGGCCAGTCGTGCAGGCTACGGAGAACAAATC
>DASRKV010000179.1:0-13871 GCA_035648795.1 Opitutaceae bacterium | reverse complement strand
TGTTCCGGCGGCCGGCGCCGGCTCGTCGTCTTTCATGCGGTTGATCACCAGTTGCTGGCCGATGGTGAACAGGCCGTTGATGGTGGAGTAGAGCGCGAGGGCGCAGGAGAAACTGTAGCAGAAGAGCGTGAAAATCACCGGCATGAACTTCATCATTTTCACCTGCGCATTGTCGACGGTCGGTTGCGGCGTCAGGCGCATTTGGAACAGCATCGTGGCGCCCATCAGGAGCGGCATGATGTTCAGGGGAAAGCCGAAGAGACGCATCACGGTATCGGGCACGGAAAGGTCCGGGGCCCAGAGGAAGCCCTGGAAACGCAGTTCGGCGGAGCTTTGCAGCATCGTGAAAAAGCCGATGAAAAGCGGCATGGTGATGAGCATCGGCAGGCAGCCGCCCATCGGATTGATCTTGTGCTCCTTGAAAAGCGCGAGGGTCGCCTGATTGAGCTTCTGCGGGTTGTCCTTGTATTTTTCCTTGAGCTTGGCGATTTCCGGCTGGAATTTCTGCATGCGCTTGGCGGAGCGCGAGGCGGCGAGGGTGAAGGGCAGGCTGACGATCTTGATGATCAGCGTCATCAGCACGATCGCCAGACCCCAATTGTAGACCCAGCGATGCGTCCAATGCATCAGGCTGTTCATGAACGGTGCCACGTAACCGCTGAGGAAAATCCGGCTGTAGAGGTACCGGCCGTATTGCATCACGCCGTCTTCATTGTGCGCGAGCTTGGCCAGGCGGGGGTATTCCTTGGGCCCGACATAGAGATCGCCGGCCAGTTGGGCGCTCGCCCCCGCGGCGAGCAGGGGGAGGTCGAACCGCTCCGCGCCGGTCAGACCGATGTTGGCGCGCGGAGCCCCGGGGAACGGCGGCAAGTCGATGCGCCGCGTGATCACAGCCTGTCCGGGTTTGTCGGCGGTAAAGATGCTGGCAAAGAACTGATTCTTCACCGCGGCCCAGACGATCGTGCCGCTCTTTTCCACGAAAGCCTTTGGCGTCGTATCCTTGCCGAACGTGCGCCCGATGAACCCGGCGCCTTCCAGTTCACCGCGGTCGGTGAATTGGGTGCTGTTGCCATCATAGGTCGCGACATTCAGGTATTGACCGTAATCGTTCAGGCTGACGAGCGAGGCGGTGCCGAGGCTGAGCGTGGCGCGCGGCAGCGCGGCGGCTTCATTCGTCAGATTCCGGAAGGTGGTCTCGTGCCGGACAATGTAGGGATCGCCGCTCGTGTCGCCCGGGGCGCGCACCGAGTAGCGCCGCGTGACTTCGAACCGGTTGCCCGCCACCGCGCGAAAGACGGCTTCAGTCGGGGTGGAGGAGACGAGTTGGTAGCGGGTCGTGCGGCCGAGATCGGGAAACGACTCTTCGGTGAAGGCCAGGAGGGGGTCGGCGTGGGGCTGGTTAAAGACGTACGGCTGGGGCTGGCCCAGTTCGGCGGCGAATTTTTTGAAGGCGACATCGCGGATGGCCCCGCCGAAATCGGTCAGGCGCACCTCGATGAAGTCATTGGCAAGCGTGGTGATCGTCGCCCCCGCATTGTCCGTCGCAATTGCCGCGAAGGTGGCGTCCGCCGGCGCCGGCGCGGCGGGCGCCGTGGAATTTGCCGGCACCGTTGAAATCGCCGCAGGTGCGCTGCGCTGGCTGACGACGGGCGCCCGCGGGGGCGGCGGCGCGAAGCGTTGTCCGACGTAAAGACTGACGAACGCGGCGACGAGGAGGGCGGCGCCGATGACGGTGTTCTTTTTGTCCATCCAGAGGAAAAGGTGAGGGTGCGAGGAAGGGGTTAAGGCAGCGGGCAGAACCGTAGTGCGGCGCTTTGGCCCGCGCTCAAGGGCGCTTCAAGACGGGCTGAAGCGCCGCCGTGCTGGGGTGGCCAGACTTGTGAGAGTTTGGCATCGTTGGAACAGGCGCGGGGGCGGGACGGGCCCAAACGGTCACCCGTTTGGCGACGGGACGGCCGGCAGGAATTGGATCAAACCCGCCGGGGTGCCACGGGGCGCACTTGAGCAACCGGCGCGCCGCCAGCCACGAACCGCGGACCGCGCCGAAAGTGCGCACGGCTTCGGTCGCATACACCGCACACGTCGGATGGAAACGGCAGCCGCATCCCGGACCGCACACCACGGGCAGAACGGGCGAGAGCGAGTGCCGGTAAAGCCAGATCAAGCCGAGCAGGCTGCGCGCGATAGGGGTGATTTTCGCGCGCAGTTCCGGGGACGGCGCAGTGCGGCGGTGTCGGGCGGGGTCGCCGGACCCCGCCTCGTCCGGTGAAACGGCGGGATCCGGCCTGTCCTCCGAAGCCCTGGCGAAGGAGGGCGATCCCGCCCCACATCCGAACGCATTGTCACGGCCTAATGAGATCGCGCTCATGCTCTATCTCCGGTGATGTTCCGGCACGCCTCGATGAATTTTGCCTCCGCTTCGGCGAACTCAAGCTGGTTCAACGACGCGCGCGCCACCAGCAGCAAGTCGGTGCCGGGTGGGACCAGTTCCTGGTGGCGGCGAAAAATCTCGCGCATCCGTCGCTTCGCGGCGTTGCGGCGCACAGCCGGACCCACGGCGGCGGTCGACGCCACGACGCCGATCCGGACCACCGGGGCCGGAATCGCCGCCGCATCTTCGCGGCGCCGCCACCACACGGTGAAGGCCCCGCGGTCGAGGCGGCGGCCCTGCGTGCGCACGCTGCGGAAATCGTCCTGGCGGCGCAGATGTTGCTCGGGGCGAAAGTGCACGGAGGAAACGCTGAAGGGCTGAAAAACTGAAGGGCTGAAAGTCGAAGGACGGAAATGCGGCCGCCGTCATGGACGACTCAGCCTTTCAGCCCTTCCGTCCTCCAGTTCTTTCTCAGACGACGGTCAGGCGCTTGCGGCCTTTGTGGCGCCGGGCGGCGAGGACCTTGCGACCGCTTTTGGTGGCATTTCGCGCGCGAAAGCCAATCTTGCGCGCGCGCTTTTTGCGGTGGGGGCGAAATGTAGGTTGCATGATTGTGTCGAAAAAGAGGGTCAAGGTGACCGGAGCCGCTCCGGCGTGTCAAGGACGGGGTTGGCGATGTTTCGGAGTTTCCCGTCGTCGAAAAGCGGGTAGCGTTTGCCCCATGTGTTATCGCTACGTGTTGCAGGCGGAAGCGCTCGAAGCCCTGGCGGCGCGGTTGGCGGTGTCCCAGCCGGTCGATTGGCGCTCGCGCTACAACCTGGCGCCGGGCGAGGCCGTTCCGGTGGTGCGATCGCGGGCCGGTTCGGACGGACGCTCATTTGAAGTCGTGAAACTGCGGTGGGGTCTTCTGCCTGCCTGGACGAAGGAGCCGGCGACCGCCGCGGCGCCGGCGAACGCCCGGGCCGAGGGTTTGGCCGGCCGACCGATGTTTCGCGACGCATTCCGCCGGCGGCGTTGCCTGGTTCCGGCCAGCGGATTCTACGAATGGAGCGGCCAGAGCGGGCGCCGGCAGCCGTACCTGTATCGATTGCGCGACGGGGCGCCGCTGGGTTTTGCCGGCTTGTGGGAATCCTGGCGCGGATCGGGGGAGGAACCGGCGGTGGAGACCTGCGCGATCATCACCACGCCGCCGAACGAGTTGATCCGCCCGATCCACGATCGCATGCCGGCGATCCTGGCGGCGGAAGATATCGAGCGCTGGCTGGACCCCCGGCTGACCGAGCCGACCGATCTCGCGCCCATGCTCCGTCCGTTCGCCGCTGAAGCGATGACCGGCATTCCCGTGACCACCCGGGTGAACAGCACCCGCTTCGATGACCCGGCGTGCCTCGATCCGGCGCCTGCAACGGGCGAGGGAGACGATTCCGCCCAGCTAGCGCTCGGACTTTGAGGTGGCGCGGCGTGTTTGACAGGAGCGCACTCTTCGCTTTATAGAACGTGGTAACGAGCTTCGACCTAGAGTCTGCAACCCCGGTTACCCTTTTTGAAAATTTACAGCTCCGTCTTGCCTGAAGGTTCCGGCGGACGGCTTTAACCAGACTGTCACGTTCTTCCTCAACCCAGATTATTCCCATGAGCATCGCATGGCATTACATGAAAAACGGAGTCCAAACGGGCCCGGCAACAACGGACGATGTCAAGTCGTTGATCGCATCCGGCGCCATCAAGGCCGATACTTTGGTGTGGCGCGATGGCCTCGCGTCATGGGTCGCAGCCAACACCCAGGCCGATTTTGCCGGGGTGCTGCCGCCAGCCGCTCCCCCGTCACCTGCCGCTCCGGTTGGCACGACCGGCGGACCGGGCGTGTTCATTCCTGACGCGGCGGACGTGGAGAAAAACAAGGTCTTTGGCATCCTGGCCTATCTCGGCATTCTCTGGCTCGTGCCTCTGCTCGCGGCGAAAGATTCGCCGTTCGCCAGGTATCACTGCAATCAAGGGCTGGTGCTGTTTCTTGGCGCGATGTGCGTCTGGTTTGCGTGCCTGATTGTGACGGCAATCCCATTCCTGAATCTCATCATGATTCTGTTATGGCCGGCGTTTGGAATCGCCTGCCTCGTGTTTGCGATTTTAGGCATCGTCAATGCAGTCAACGGCGTCTGCAAACCACTCCCTTTGATCGGCAATCGGTTTACCATCATCAAATAATCCTGGCTGCGCGCCACATTCTTCCATGGATACCCCTCCGCTTCCGCCGACTCCACCGCCACGACCGCCACCTCCTCCTCCGCCCCCGGCAGCGCCCGTCAAGAACAGCAACCGGGTGTTGATCATCGTCCTCTGCATTTTGGGCGGTATCCTTCTGATTATCGGCGGCTGCGTGACAACCTGCGCTTACTTCGTCCACAAGGGAGTGAAGGAGGCGCAGAGGAACCCGCAACTCGCCGCCGAGAACATGACCAAGGCGATGGAGCAGTTCGCCAAGGGTTTGAAGTCGGCGGCGCCTGCCAAGCCCACGGCGGAACACGCAGCCGAGCCCTCTCCTGCCGAGTCAGAAACGCCGCCCGAGGAAACCAAGCCGGCGGAGGACAGCATCAGCCCGGCCCGGGCCGCCGCGCAGGCCGCAACGATGAAGAAGTTTCCTGACTTCGTTGCGGTCTATCCGGGGGCGAAGACGTTGGAGACGACGCTCAACTCCTTCGGAGGGAATTCCATCGGAAATTACACCTTTACGACCGGCGATGCGCCCGACACGGTGGCTGATTTTTACGAGAAGAAACTCACCACTGCCGGATTCTCCATCCTGACCAAGGAAAGCGGATCCAACGACAATGGAGCCACTGCTTCGATGGTGGCCAACCGCGCCAATCCGCAGATCGCAATTACGTTCTCCGCGGAGGTTGAGAGTGGCAAAACCCGCGTGGCCGTGGGATTTACCCGGGTCGGCGGCAACTAGCGTTAGCGGTCGCGCCCGGCGCTCACCTGCGTCCGGGCGATGTCGGGGGCTCTCGATCAGGCGCCGGTGGGCTTGCAGCCGGAGGAGGGCAGCAGGGTATCTACTATCCGGGAGGGAAGTTCGAAATTGAAACCTTTCCGGGCAAACTGCGTCTATCCTTGGTGAAGCCATGAAAACAGGAGCCTTATTCCTTGGCGCCGTTCTCGGCGCAGCAATTGTCGGGTCAGGATTGACCGCAGCTCCGGCGGTGCCGGAACCTCGGTCCCGGGTGGCGGTGATTTTGGTCGATTCCCAGAAGTTCACCGACGTCAAGCTGAACAGTTGGGGTGACAATGCCCCTGAGCTGCTCGGCCAGATTCAGAAGTTCCTGCTGGAAACGGGCGAACGCTACGTCCCGGCGGGCATGCATCTCGAAATCAAGGTCACGGACATCGACCTCGCCGGAGAATTCGAGCCGTGGCGCGGACCGCAGTTTGACGACATCCGGATTGTGAAGCCGCTTTATCCTCCGCGCATCAACCTGGAGTTCACGCTGACGGATGCGAAAGGCGCGATCGTGAGCGCGGGCAAGCGGGAGCTCACCGACCTGGCGTTTCAGATGCGGTTATCGCTCCCGACCAATGATCAGTTGAGCTACGAAAAGGACTTGCTGCGCGATTGGTTCAGAAGCGAATTCAGGCCAGTGAAGGTTGCCGCCGACAGCAGCCGTTGACGAGACCGGCCAAACGGAGGCTTCACGGCAAATCTCAGAAAAGGACCCCATGAACAAGAAAACCCTCAGCATGATTTTCGGCCTCTGCTTGCTTTCGTCCGGCACGATGTTCGCGGCAGATGCGACAAAAACTGGCGCGGGAAATGTCACGGTTGTTTTCGACCACCCGGAACAGTTCACCGACGTGAAGGATGCATTCATGCCAACGGACAAGGGTCGCGACGCCATCCTCGCCGAGATCAGGAAATTCATTGTCGACCGCGCGTCCTCTTATCTTCGGGGGGGCCAGAAACTCGAGGTGAAATTCACGGATATCGATCTGGCAGGTGATTTCGAACCCCAGTTGGGCCCCCGCTTTAACGACGTCCGGATCATGAAGGAGATCTACGCTCCAAAACTTGACCTCGAATTCAAACTCACCGGCGCGGACGGGAAGGTCTTGAATGAGGGCAAGCGCAGGCTGCGCGACGATACTTACGTGCAACGCCTGGTGCCTCACCTCGACGACCCGCTGCGGTACGAAAAGGACATTTTGAAGGATTGGCTGAGCAGCGACATAAAATCGCGGGGCACCGCGACGCAGTGAAATCGGCTCTCCGGCTGCAGGGGCGGGGCAAAATTTCTGGCCTACGTCCGCCGGGTTGTTAGGTTCGCCCCGTTGATTCCTGCCCCCGAAACGGAACGCGTGGACAAATGGCTGTGGGCGGTCCGCATCTTTAGGACGCGCAGCCTCGCCACCGACGCTTGCCGCGCCGGCAGCGTTGCTGTCAACGGCCAGCCGGCCAAAGCCTCCCGCGAAGTGCGGGCGGGCGAGACGGTCGTGGTCCGACAGGGATTGATCCACCGCACCCTCGCGGTGCGCGGGGTGCCGCGGACACGGGTCAGCGCGAAGATCGTTGCCACGTATTGCGACGACCAGACTCCGCCAGGGGAATTCGAGAAAGCGCGGCACCAGCGGGTCCAGCAATTCCTCGCCCGCGCGAAAGGATCGGGTCGTCCGACCAAGCGCGACCGGCGGCTGCTTGACGAGCTGTTCGGGTGACGGGCGCTCGACCATGCTCTCGCCGATGAATCTCCACTCGAAACTCGAAGCCGGGCTGCCGGTGCGGCGCCATCTCGATTCGCTCCGCCGGTGCACGCTTTGCCCACGCATGCACGGTCCCGTCGTGGTCGGGCATCCGGTGGCCAGCCGCGTCATCCTCATTGGCCAGGCGCCGGGTGACAAAGAGCCGAAGTTTGGCCGCCCGTTCGCCTGGACGGCCGGCAAGACGCTGTTCAAGTGGTTTGAGGCGACCCTCGGATGGTCGGAGAATGAGACGCGTGATCGCGTCTACTTTGCCGCGGTTTGCCGCTGTTTTCCGGGGAAGAAACCCCAAGGGGGCGACCGGGTGCCGGATGAAACAGAAATCGCCAACTGTGCGCAGTGGTTGGAACGCGAATTCATCCTCTTGCAGCCCCGTTTGGTGTTGCCCGTTGGCAAACTTGCTATTGGACAATTGCTTGGCGAACGACCGCTGGCGGAAACGGTGGGGCGGTCGTTTCGGACGGCTTGTTATGGACAGGCTGTTGATGTCGTGCCGCTGCCCCATCCTTCCGGGGCATCGCCGTGGCACCGAATGGAGCCGGGCAAGACGTTGCTCCGACAGGCGCTGGCGCTCGTGGCGGCTCATCCGGCCGTGCAATTGGCCGGAAGCGGAGCGGGACCATCTGGAAAGGAATAGCTTGCATTTTCCCCCGACCATGGTTGTCCTACCCGGCGTTTCCTGGATAGACTCTGTGTTAGGTTACGAGATATGGTGAATTATCAGGCGGGCTAGGCGCCCGGTGATGATTTGAAACCCGGCGATCGGGAACAGTCCGTGAACTACCGGTAGATCAAGGGATAATCATCATGGGTTCAAAACTGTATGTGGGTAATCTGGCTTTCAGTACGACTGAGAGCGAGCTGCGTGATCTGTTTGCGCAGCATGGTACCGTAGCCGAAGTGTTCATCGCGATGGATAAATTCAGCGGTCGTTCCCGCGGATTCGCCTTCGTGACGATGGGTTCCGATGCGGAAGCCAAGGCGGCCATCACGGGCGTCAATGGCAAGAACGTGGGCGGTCGTGACCTCACGGTCAACGAGGCCCGCCCGAAAGAAGAGGGTGGCGGTCGCTCCTTCGGTGGCGGCGGCGGCGGCAATCGCCGTTACTGATCCATCGCGCTTCCCAGTCATTGCGTGTTTTACAGGCGAAGCCCCGTTGCGGGCTTCGCCTTTTTTCTGGCGCGAAAACGGGCGCACGTTCCTGATGCCTGTGGTCTTTACTTTCGCGATTTCTCCGTAAAAATTACGGCATGCGCGCCGCATTCTGGTTTGTCGTGGCTCTACCCTTGATCTGTGCCCAGCCAACTATCGCGCAACGCGAGAAGCTGCCGTGGGACGATCGGGTCGCCGTCGAGAAAGCCTGGCCCCACGCGATCAAGACTTCCACTGGGCTGCGTTACCTGGTCCTTAAGGAAGGCACGGGTGATGCCAGACCCAAGCCCGGGGATTCCGTGTCAGTCCTCTACCAAGGCCGGTTGCTCGATGGAACCGTGTTCGGGGACAGCTTGGACCCCGCCAAGCCGTTTCAGGTCCGCGTCGGACGCGACGAGCTCATCGTCGCCTGGGAGGAAACGCTCAAGCAGATGAGACCGGGCGAGAAGCGGTTGATCATCGTGCCTTTCGAGCTTGGCTATGGCACCAAGGGAGATCCACCCCGCATTCCGCGTCGCGCCACGCTGATCTTCGAAATCGAACTTCTCAGTATTCGCCAGGAGCCGTAGCGACCCGGTTTGTGCGCCGCTCACTGCGAAAAAGAGTCTGGAGGTTGCGGATGCGTCCCGCGCAGCGTCGGCGATAGCCGCAAATCCTGCGAATCCTGCCGACACCGCGGCAGAGGGCAGGATCATCATCGGAGCGACGACCGGGACCGTGAAATCTGCGGGCTATCCACCGCTCTTTGCCGCCGGTGCATGAATGAAGGGATACTGCTTGGCGAACTCAGCCGCCGCCATCGTCTTGGCCTCTTCCTCAGTCTTGGCACTGCCGGCGGCCAGCAATTCATGGATCCGCCGATCCATCCAGCGTTGGTGGAATTCAGCCTCGATCCCGGCGGCCGGCGGCAGCTCCGGCGGCGGGGCGGCCTTCTTGGACTTCAAATGAAGCCAGCTGCAGCCGCTGGTGAGGGCTAACGCGAGCAGGAGCGCAGGAACAGGGAATTTCATGGAGTCGATGGCTGGAATAGTATTGAAGGATTCACCCTATGACAGCGAGCGCATCTTTTTAGTTTCGTTGCAGCGCATCTTTGTTTAGCTGTTATCTGTATGAGCGACGAACCCTCATCTCCACAAGGGTCACGTTTGAAATTGCGGCTCCGAACGGATAAGACCCCTGGACGGACGCCGCCTGATTCGGCTGAATCCCCGGCTCCCGCGTCGCCCGGGGACCAACTGCCCTCCCTCCCGGTGGCGCCTGCGCCATCCAATCCCCCGGCCGTTACGAGCGAACGCACTGCTGCCGTCTCTCCTCAGGCAGCACCGCCGTCGATCAGGCTCAAACCCCGTTTGTCGATCAAGCCCTCAGAAGCGGAGCGGGCGAACGAAACCATTTCTGTCCCCGGATTGCCGCCAGTCCTGCCGCCCATCGGCATGGGCGCGTTCGCCCCCCCGGGAGCGGCGGGAGAAAAAGTGGTGATTGGTCGCGGCCCCCTGGCCAAACCGCAGGAGGCGGGACTGCCGGCAGGGGCCATTCCGCCGGGTGGAGAGAACGCGGAATTCGCTGTTCAGGGTGAACTGAAGCCGGCTCCGGGCTTGGCAGAGGTCAAGCGACCGGAGGTGATCATCACCCTTCCGGCGGCATCGATTCCATCGCCCGCTGGAGTCCCGACCTTCAAGCCTATGCCGACGCTCGTGCCGGCGCCTAACGCCAAGGGGATTTCCGCGCTCCCCAAGCCGAACCGACGCGCGTCGCGGGTCGCGCTCGTCGGGCTGGTGGTCCTCTGCGTCGCGGGCTATTATTGGTTTTTTGTCCGTACGTCGTCCCCTGCGCCGACACCGGTCGCGGTCGCCAATCCTCGGTCGGTTGCGTCAAAGCCGCTGCCTCCCGCGGCCAACGAGGCTGAACCGCGCGCCCCGGAAGCGGCCACTGCGGCCGCAACGGACCATCCGGCGCCGGCCGGCGCCCTGGCGGTTTTGCCGGCAGCGACCGCGACGGCTCCGGTTTCTCTGTCTTCGCCGGCCTCAGTCACTCCGCCGCCCGCTTCGTCTCCTTCTGTTCCCTCCGCACAATTTCGCGCGTTCGTCGATCATCTCAAGATCAGCAGCTTCCGTACCGGCCCGCCCGCCGGCCTGTTCGTCGGCAGTATGGCCTGCCATCCGGGCGACATCATCGATGAAGAGCTGGGCGTGGTCTTTGTCGGCTTCGATCCCGCCACCAGCGAGATCATCTTCAGGGATAACACCGGCGCCGAGATCCGCCGCCGTTTTTAACCGGCCTTTGTCACCGGGCGAGGCCGGAGCGGATCGATTGCAGCAGGACAGGATCGGTGGCGATGTTGGTGACGCCGTTGACGACGAACTGCACGCCGATGCACAGCAGCAGGAAGCCCATGAATTTCGTCAGGGCGTTCATCCCGTTGGCGCCCACGAGCCCGACCATCCGTCCGGACAGCCGCAGCACGACATAGCTGATGATGGCCACAATCACGATGCCGAGAATGATCGCGGCGTAGTCGAGCCAGTGGTCGGCGAGTGAGGTGAAGCCGATGGTCAATGCGATCGAACCCGGTCCGCTCAACATCGGCATCGCCAGGGGTGTCAGGGAAATGTCGCCTTTCGCCCGCGCCTCTTCGCGCCGCCGCCGTTCGCCGGCTTCCTGGCGCGGCGGGGCCAGCATCGACATGGCGATCCCCGAGACGAGCAGTCCGCCCGCGATGCGGATGCCCGGAATGGAGATGCCAAAAAACCGAATAATGAAGCTGCCGGAGAAAAGACAGCTCACCAGGATGACCACCATGTAGCAGCAGCCCCGCTTCACCTGTTGGGTCCGGCGGGCGTCGGTGTCGCCTTCGGTGATGGTCAGCACGACGGGCGCCGATGCCACGGGATTGATGACCGGCAACAGGGCGACGACGGTTCCGAGAATGAGCTGCCAGAAATGGGGGGCGTTCATGAATCCAGGGGTGACAGGTTGCGGCGGGCGGCAGCGGGGCTCAACGGTGAATCATCGGCGATAACCGCATTTACCAGCGCTCAATCGGACCGCGAGGCACCGGGAGGGCGTCGGCCGGCCGCTCCGTGGCGTCGCGCAGGAACGACGCGACGCGCCTCGGCGGCCGGAATTTTGGCCGCAGTTCACCCCGCTCGTCGCAAAACTGCGCCCGCCAGGCCCGATATTCGGTCAGGGCCGCCTGAAAATCAGCGGGCGAGCGGAGGGTGGCTACGCGCCGGCGGAAATCCACCGCCGGACCGAAGCGTTTGGCGTACCACGCGGCGACTTTGCGAAACATGCGACAACCAAGTTCCTCCCCGAACACCTCGATCATCAGGTCGAAATGCCGGCCCATCACCCGCATCCGCTCATCGAAGGTGGGTTCAGGCAGCAGTTCCCCCGTGCGCAGGTAGTGCCGGGTCTGCCGGAAAATCCACGGATTATAGAAGGCGCCGCGACCGATGCTCACGCCGGCGCAGCCCGTTTCATCCAGCATCTTCTTGGCGGCTTCGGGCGTCGTAACGTCGCCATTCCCGATCACCGGGATGTGCCGGACGGCTTCCACGACGGCGCGGATGCCCGACAAACTGACGCTGCCGCCAAAGCCCTGGGCACGCGTGCGTCCGTGGACGAAGATCGCCGCCACGCCGGCGTCTTCCAGCGCCCGCGCCAGATCGGGCGCCGTGAGGTTTTCGCTGTCCCACCCCAGGCGCATTTTTGCCGTGACGGGAATTTTCACGGCCTCGACCATGCCGCCGACCAGGCTCGCGGTCTTCCTGAGCTCCGTCATCATCGCCGAGCCGCCGCCGATCTTCGTAACCTTGCGCACGGGGCAGCCCATGTTGACATCAATTGAGGCGAGGCCGAACGCTTCGATCTGGACTGCGGCAGCGTGCATCTCGGCCGGGACGCTGCCAAAGAGCTGCACGGCCAACGGCCGGTCAGCTGGGCTGCTCTGGATCAACTGGAGCGCGCGTGGATTTTTCTCCAACAGCGCACGGGCGTTGACCAGATCGGTCGTGGCCCAATCCAGTCCGCCGAGTTCGCGCAGCGTCAAGCGCATGGGCAGGTTGGTGTAGCCTGCCAGAGGTGAGAGGAAGAGGTTTGAGGAAAGCTCGTAGGGACCGAGGCGCATGGTCAGATGCGGGGACAAATCCGGACCCCGGGCCGGGCCGGTCGGGTCGGTTTCATTCTCGCGGGCTCCTGTTTTCCACCGGCGTTCATCCGAGCGCCCGCTTCATCCGCCCAAGCGCTTCGGCGAGCGTCGCCCGGGGGCAGCCGAAGTTGAGGCGGAGATGGCTGCCGGGCTCGGCGCCAAAGTAACGGCCGTCGGACAGACCCACGCCATGATGCTCGAAGTGAGCGACGGGATTCTTCAGTCCGAGCGCCTTGACGTCGAGCCAGGCGAGATAGGTGGCCTCGATCGGGGCGGCGACGCTCACGCCCGGCAGTTCGCGGGCGGCATAGTCGAGGAGGAAATCGCGGTTGCCGCGCAGATAAGCCAGCAACGCCTGGCGCCACGGCTCACCCTGGCGGTAGGCCGCCTCGCAGGCCGTGTACCCGAGACAATTCACCTCCGCCACGATGCCCGTGCTGGTCCGGAGGAATTGGGTCCGGAGGGAGGCATCGGGAATGATGGCCAGGGACGTGCCGAAGCCCGGGATGTTGTAGGTCTTGCTCGGCGCCATCAGGGTGACGGTGCGCCGGGCGATGTCGCCGCCAAGCGTGCCGGTGGGCACGTGCGGCAGGTCGTCGAGGATGAGGTCGCAGTGAATCTCGTCGGAGCAGAGAATCAGATCGTGGCGCAGGCAGAACTCGGCGAGCCGGGCGAGTTCATCGCGACCAAAAACGCGCGCGACCGGGTTATGCGGGTTGCAGAGAAAAAACAGCCTGGTCTGCGGCGTCACCGCGCGCTCCATCGCCTCCCAGTCGACTTCCCAGCGTCCGCCCGCCGCGGAAGAGGACGCGGGCCCGGCCGCCGGGCGCAGGACCAACGGCACGGTGATAACGGCGCGGTCTTGCTGGCCGGGCGCGCTCATGAACGGTGGATACACCGGCGTATTGCACAACACGGCTTCGCCCGCCCGGGCAAAAGCGCGGGCCGTGACATTGAGGCCGACGACGAGTCCGGGCAGCCACACCAGCCATGACGGTTCAATGCGCCAGCCATGGCGGGCCTGCATCGCCGCGACCACCGCCTCGATCGTGCGGTGCGTCGGCCGGGCGTAGCCGAAGACCCCGTGCTCCACGCGGGCGTGGAGCGCGGCAATCACCTCGGGGGGCGAGCGGAAATCCATGTCGGCCACCCAGAGCGGGAGGATGTCCTGGCCCGCATATTTCTGCCATTTCTGTGAGTCGGTCGCGCGTCGATCGACGGGCGTGTCGAAATCGTAGGTCATGCGATAGGGGATGAGCGTAACCACAGAATGGGGCGGATGAACAAGGATTTCTTCCGACCGGCGTGGCGCGGACGTGTCCCGGTCTTCTGCGGGCCCACCGGCGGGACGGATTTTCCCAACGAAGCGGCACAGGGCGGGCTAGCCTGACCCACCGCGCCCGCGTCTCGGGAAAACAACCTTCGGCGGCAGTGAGACTTACCGCGTCC
>DASRKV010000178.1:0-21773 GCA_035648795.1 Opitutaceae bacterium | reverse complement strand
CGAGGTGGGCGAAGAGACGGGCGCGCTGCCGGCGATGCTGGGCCACGTGGCGGACATGTACGACGAGGAGGTCGATCATGCGGTGGCCGGCCTGACGAGTTTGATCGAACCGGTGATGATCGTGCTCATGGCGGGAATCGTCGGAACCATCGTGATCGCGTTGTTCCTGCCGATCATCCGCATCATCCAACTGATGACCTGACGCCGCGACGATCGCGAAAGGGAGCGATGGTAACAACGCCGTTACCTGCCAACCGTCTCTGCGCGAACTCTCGCGTTGCCGAGAACCAGGGGACGACCAAAGACTCACGCTTTGGCTACGAGCGGATTCGAAGCCCGCCCAGCGCCTCCAACACCTCTTCGACACTGATGCAGTCGGGTGTCGCGCCGCGGCGGATCACCTGGACGCGGGGGCCGGGCGGCGCCCACATCGCCGGATCCGTCGGTCCAAACAGAAGCACGCAAGGCCGGCCGACGGCCGCCGCCAGATGACTGAGGCCGCTGTCGTGGCCGAGGAAGAGCCGACATTGGCGGAGTGCGGCGGCAAGTGCCGGCAGGGGAGGGCAATCGGCGATTTCCCGACGTTGACCATGGGGCGAAGGGAGAAGGGCCAGATCCTGCGCATTCCACCGTTCGCGCTCCGCTTCGCCGAGCACGAGCAGGACCGGCGCGTCCAGTCGGGCCATGAGTTCCCGCCACCGGTCGTCCGGCCAGTTCTTGGCGGCCGAACCACTCCCGGGATGGATCGCGACGGGCGCCTGGCATGAATCGCGGCCCGAAGACGGTGCAGCGATGGGCGTCGTTCCCAATGGAGTTTGGCCTGCATCTGGTTCGCCCGCGTCCGGGCGTTCGTTGTCCGACGATTTCGCGGAGTACGGCAGGCGGCTCCGGAAGTCGTCGGTCGCCAGGCCGAGTGAGCGGAGCGGTTCGCAGAAGTGGCGGGCGGCGGGAGCGATCGTCGGCACCGCCGTTCCGGCGACGTACGTCTGGCCGCAACGCACGGGGAAACGACCGGCCAGAATCCGATCGGGATCAGGCCAGTAGTTGACGATGACGTCGAATGTTCCGAGCCAGTCGGCCAACCCGGACGGAAGCGGCGCGGGGGCAAACAGCGCGCTCCATCGCGCCTCATGCTGCGAGTGCGCCGCGTCAAGATAACCGCCGAGCACGGCGAGTCCGGCCGCACGGGCGTGGCCGACCAACTCGATCCGCGCGGCCGGCCAATTCGTCCGCAGCAGCCCGAGTGCGGGCAGGGTGACCAGGAAATCGCCCAGCGCTCCGCCCCGCAACACGAGTATCCGCCGGATCATCTGGCCGGCTTCTCGGGCGCGGCGGTCTTGCGGTAATCCGTGAGGGAGAGGGTGGCCGCGCCGAATTTCAACTTGAGCTGCATCTTCACGGGCAGCTTTTGACCTTCTTGGGAGATCCAGACCTTGATTTCGCCGCCACGCTTGAAAATGCCCTTGGGGTTCTCCTCCATGCGCGGCACGAGAACCAGCGTCCGGAATCGGCCGAGCGGCGTCCGGACCTCATCGTAGCCTTCGGCGTAAAGGGCGAGAGGGAAGAACTCGTTGCCGAAATTGACCAGCACGTTCCGCTTCGCGCCCGGCTTGAGATCCCAGTTGCGGGCATCCACCAACACACTGATAAGATCAAGCGGATCGCCGGGCGGAATCGGGACCTGGGCGGTGCGGTCGGGATGCGCCCGGTCAACATACGAGGCGATCCTCCGCGAATAGTCGAAGGTCGTCTCGCTGTCGGTGAAATGCTCGCCGTCCGAACCCTTTTCGCGGAGGAGCAGCAGGCGTCCGGTTGCCTCGTCGATGACGCCTTCGGCGCGGTTGTTGTAGGTGTAAAACTCGCGGACGAAGCCGTGGGTGGCGGTATCCGTTGTGATCCGGAGGAGAGTGGCGCCGTCCGCGCCCTGCTCTTCGTGCGCCGCGATGACGATCTCGCCCGCATGGAAGAAGATGCCCCAGGCCACGCGGTAGGTAAAGGTCTCGCCGTCGGCGAAGGCGGTGAAGGGGCCCGGATTGGCGGACAGGACTGGGACGGCGAACATCGCAAACGCGAGGAAGCGGAAGATGACGGACAGCGCAAAACGCATGGATGGGAACGACAATGACCGCAGACAGACGCCACAGGTGGGGTGCTTGAAGGTGTTTTTAGCGAAGGTTAAGGCAAGGATCTTCGTCGCTTATCGCGACGGCGGCGACGGACGGGATCGGACGTCCGGTCAGCCTTCGACGAGCCCCAATTCGAGCTGATTGTCCGCGCCCAGCGCCCACGCCTCGATGCCGCGGCTGCGCAACGTCCTGGCGAATTCCTGCGCAAAACCATGAACGGTATAAACAAGGCGCGGCTGCACCTGATCGACGAATGCGAGGAGGTCGGGAAAATCGGCGTGGTCCGACAGCGGGAACGCGGCGTCGCACTGATAACGATAGATGGCTCCGGGATCGAGCGCCCAGCCGGTGACGGCGGCGACCCGGCGCTCCGGCACCGCCTCGCGAAACGCCGGGCGGCTGGAGGAAGGGGGCCAGATCACCACGTGCCCGGCGGCCGACTGGCCGTCGAACAGACGGTAGGGCGGAAACGTCAACCCCAGTTCCTCATAGATCTGCGTGAGCTTGAACGCCGCCGGGTGCAGCATGACAGGCAACTGCGCGCCGGCGAGCCCGAGGAGCAGTTCCTGGCTCTTGCCCAGGCTGTAGGCGGCGAGAACCGGCGTGATCCCGTCAGCCAGGGCCTCGCGGCAAAATTGTTCGATGGCCGCGAACACCTGGGCGGCCGGTGGAAACACGTAGCGCGGCACGCCGAAGGTGGTTTCCATGATCAGGACGTCGGCGTGCGGAGTGGCGCAGGGCTCGGCGGCGACGCCCGGGCTCAACCGAAAGTCGCCGGTGTAGAGCAGCGTGCCATGGCGTTCGTGGGTGAGCAGACACTGCGCCGAACCGAGCACGTGACCCGCCGGATGGAGCGTGACCGTCGTGTCGGCGCTGAGTTGTTCCGTGTGTCCGAACGGCAGGACATGTTCCACGCGGGCTCCGGACAGGCGCGCGCGCAGGAGACGGGCGGTCGCGGCGGAACAAATGATTTCCCGATGCGCGGCAATGTGGTCGGAATGCGCGTGGGAAACGAACGAACGGCCGACCGCGACGCGGGCGTCGAGCCACCAACCGGTTTGCGGCAACCACAATCCGTGGCGGTGTTGAACGTCCCATGGCATGAGGGCCACCTGCTGATCGCATGCGCGCCCAGGCTCAGGGGGCGCGGAAATACTTCTGCCGGGCCAGCCGCCAGGCGGTGACGAAGAACGCCGTCAACGGGATGGCCAACACCAGGCCGAGCATCCCGCCGAGCGCCGTGCCCCAGAAAAAGAGGGCAAAGATGATCACCACCGGCTGCAGCCCGGTGCGATGCCCCATGATCTGCGGTGTCAGGAACCAACCCTCGATGGCCTGCACCACGATCTTCACCAGCAGCACCAGGCCGACGAGCGCCCAACCGCCTTCCGGCTGGAAGAAGGCCAGCGGCAGCGCCACCGCCAGCCCGACGATCGTGCCGAGGTAGGGCACGATATTGAGGACGCCGAGCGCCAGTCCGAGAAAAAGTCCAAACTGGAGCCCGACGAGTGAGAATCCCAGCGCGAGCAGAACGCCCATGATGAGCCCGATCAGGATCTGACCCCGAAAGAAGGAAACCACGATCCCGACGAATTCCCGGGCCAGGAACACCACGTCGGCGCGGACGTCGGGATTGAGAAACGGCAGGTGATCGGCGAGTTGGGAAGCGGGCTCGTTGCGCGACAGCAGGAAAAAGAACAGGTAGATGGGGATGACCGCGACCGCGGCGCCAAAGGAGAACACGGCCAGCACGCTTTCCCCCGCGGCGCGCAACGAGGGCAGCGCCTGGGCCATCAATCCTTGAAGTTCACCACCGATCGCATGGAGGGCGTTTTGCACCGCCGCGTTGTCCGCGTAGCGCCGCGCGAGGGCGACCCAGGCGGGGTAATGCTGCTGCACGTAGGCAACGAACTGCTGCCAGAACGACGGAAGATACGAGACAAAATCCAGGACTTGCTGCACCAGCGGGGGAACCAGGAGCAAGGCGAGGCCCGCCGCCGCGAGGAGGAACAGCCCATAGAGCACGATCACCGCCGCCAGCCGGCGCCCATGGAGCTGCTGCTCCAGCCGGTCCACCGCCGGCCGCAGGATGAGGGCAATGATGCCGGCGATCGCCGGCGGCCAGAGCACGCCCGCGAAGCGATCGAGCAGCCAGCCCAACCCCCAGACGACCAGCAGCAGCAGCGCCCCACTCGCCAGGAGCGCGCACAGGGCGAGCGCAAAGCCCACGAGCTTGCGCTGGCCCTCGCTCAAAAGGCGGTATTTGGGGACCATGATACGGGGAAATCTCCGCCTCCTGCCGCCCTGACGCAAAAGAAAATCCGGCGCGGACGCCGGCGCTCACTGCTCGTCATCGTGATCACCGAGTCCCAGGCGCAGGCGGATGTCAGGCCGCTCCGCCAGTTCGTCGAGCAATTCGTCGACGTCGAAGGCGGACACCACAAAGTCGCCGCAGACAAACGTGGGGACATCGCCTTGCTCGCTCACGTCAATCAGCCGCTTCAAGTCGGCCCGGTTGCTCGAGATGTCCCGGATCTGGACGGCAACACCATGGGTCGAAAAGAACGCCGCCGCCTCACGGCAGTACGGGCACCCGCGCTTGATGTACAAGATCGGGTCAGCGATCATGGAGACAGTCTAACCGGCCGCCGCCGACAGGCAAGACCCGAGGCAAGAGAATCTCGCCCGGGCCACCCGTCGGGCGTCGAGCCTTCCAGGCTGCTAGAGCCGCGCGCCGCGGACCGGACTTTCGGCCTCCGGGGAGGGCGCCGCGACGCGGACCCCGGCCACCACGCCGGCCGGTATCTTCGCCCCCGCAGGGCGCGCAGGTTCCCCTCGCCGGCGATGGTGCCGGTAGAGCCACCGCGCCATCGCCGGAAGGAGGAGGAGGGCGCCGATCATGTTCACCAAAAACATGAAGGTGAGCAGCAGACCCATGTCGGCTTGAAACTTGAGCTCGGAGAAGGCCCACAGGCTGACGCCGATGGCGAGGGTCAGTCCGGTGAACAGGATGGAACTGCCGGTCTCCTTGAAGGCGACGAACATGGCATCCTCGAAATACTCGCCGTCCTTGAGGGCCTTCTGCAACCGCGCAAAAAGATAGATGCCATAGTCCACGCCGATGCCGACGCCCAACGCCACCACCGGCAGGGTCGACGTTTTCAGGCCGATGTTGAGATAGACCATGAGCGCATAGCCCAGATAGCTGACCACGGCCAGCGGCACCACGATGCACAGCGTGGCGCGCACGGACCGGAACGTGATCAAACAGAGCGCGATGACCGCGCCGAACACCCAGATGACGATCGGGAATTGCGCCGCTTGGACGACCTCGTTGGTCGCGGCCATCACCCCGGCCGTGCCGCTGGCCAGCAGGAATTTCGCTTTGGGCGAGGGATGAGATTTGGCGAACGCTTTCACGGCGTCCGTGACGGTGCGCAGCGTCTCGGCCTTGTGGTCGGTGAGAAATATCATGATCGGCATGACGCTGCCATCGGCGTTCAGCAGGCCGGTGGCCGTGTCGATCGGCGTCACCGCCTGCGCCATCGCCTGCTGGTTGCGGGGGAGGATCCGCCACTTGAGCGAACCCTCGTTCCAGCCGGCGTTGACGATCTTGGCGACGGAGGCGAGCGAGATGATCGACTGCACGCCGGGCACGGCGCGCAGGTGCATCTCGAACTCGTCCATCAGCGTGACCACGTCATGGTCGACGCAGGCGTTCGGCCCCGCTTCGACGATGACGGAGAGGATATCCACGCCGATGCTGAACTTGGAGGTGATGATCCGGGTGTCCTGATTGTAGCGCGAATCCTGGCGCAACTCCGGCACGCCCGCATACAGGTCACCGATCTTGACCTGGCGTGATTTCTGCCAGCCCCACACCCCGAGGGAGAAACAGACGATGATGACGATGAGCGAGGGTCCCGGTTTCATTTCCGCGGAGATCCGCGCCCAGATCCGATCGGTCCCGGCGCGCCGCTTCGCCACCCACTCGCCGTACGCGCGCGGCAACCGCAGCGAGGACAGAATGATCGGCAGCAGGAACAGGTTGGTGAGGATGATCACGCAGACGCCCAGGCTGGCCGAGATGGCGAGTTCGCGGATGGTCTGGATCTTGATTTCCAGGATGGTCAGGAAGCCGATGGTGTCGGCGATCAGGGCCACCCCGCCCGGCACCAGCAATTGCCGGAAGGCGCTCTTGGCCGCGTCCCGGCTGTTGTCGCAGCCCGAAAACACGGCGGAGCGGAAGGCGCGCATCATCTGCACGCCGTGGCTCACGCCGATGGCGAAAATCAGGAAAGGCACGAGAATCGACAGGGGATCGATGCCGTAGCCGAGGAACGTCAGCAGCCCGAGCTGCCAGATGACCGCGATGAACGAGCACAACACGGGCGCGCCGGAAATCTTCCACCGGCCGGCATAATACCAGACGAGCAGGGCCGTGACGATGATGGACACGCCGAAGAGGAACAGCACGCCGCGCGCGCCGTCGCCCACCGCGCCCATCACCTTCGCGAAACCGATGATGTGCACGCGCACGGCGCCCCCGCTTTCCCGCTCCACGCGCGTCCGCAGCGCTTCCAGCGCCTTGGCCACGCGGAGGTAGTCGAGCTTCTGGCCCGTGGTCGGGTCGACTTCCAGGAGCTGGGCGCTGACAATCGCGCCGGTGAAATCGTTGGCGACGAGCTGCCCGATCTTGCCGGACTTGATCACATTCTGGCGCACGCGCGCCAACCCTTCGGGCGTGGGCTGGAAATCGGGCGGAATGACATTGCCGCCGGAAAAGCCATCCTCCACGACCTCGGTATAGCGGACGTTGGGCGTGAAGAGGGACTGGACCTGGGCCCGGTCGACGCCGGGCAGGAAAAAGATGTCGTCGGTCGCTTCCTTGAGCAGTGTGAAGAACTCGGGCGTGAAAATGTCGCCCTTTTGCGCCATCAGCGCCACGATCACGCGGTTGGCGCCACCGAATTCGCTCTGATACTTCGTGAAGGTGCGGATGTAAGGATGCTCGAGCGGCAGGCCCTTGTTGAAACTCGCGTCGACATGCAAATGGGCGGCGTACCAGCCCATGACGGCGGTGAGCGCACTGAAGATAACCACCAGCAGAGCCCGGTGGCCAAACACCCAATTGGTAAAGCGTTCAAGCGTGACTTTCATCTCAGAGGGTCGGGAGGCGGGTGACGCCATCTTCACCAAAAGCCAGGGGAGTACCATCGGGCGCCTCGATCAGTTCCGCCACTCCGGTGGTCAGGCCGGGAGACCAAGGCGCGAAACTTCGGCCCTCGTCCCGACTCACGGCGAACAACCGGGACTGGCCGGCGACAACGATGACGCCGCTGCGCAAGCGGACGGCCGTCGCCAACAGTCCGCGGAGTTCGCAGGGTGCCGGCTGCCAGGTGTCGCCGTCATCCTCGGTCCGGTAGACGCGTCCGCGCAGGCCGTGCGCCAGCAGCGTTTTCGGTCCGAGGGGGAGAACGCCGTAAAAAGAACCGTCATACGAGGTGCGGATGGGCCGCCAGGTGGCTCCGCGGTCGGTGGAGCGCAGCAGGGTGCCGTGCTCGCCCGCCAGATACAGCGTGCCCGTGGGCCCGGCGGTGATCCGATTCAGGAAGTAATCCTCCTCGATGACGTGGCGGGGCGTCCAGGTGCGACCGCCGTCGGTGGTGGCGAGAAATTGCCCATAGGCGCCGGCGACGAATCCGGTTTGCGCATCGAGAAAATAAACGTCGAGAAACGAAACCTGCAGGTCCGGCCCCTGGTATTGCGTGTTCCACGTGACTCCGCCGTCCTCCGAGTGGAGAATGATCGCGTCGTGGCCCACCGCCCAGCCATGCCGCCCGTCCGGGAAGTGCACGCCGGTGAGCGTGGCGCGCGTCGGCACCGCCGCCAATTGCCAGGTGTTTCCACTGTCGGTGGAACGGAGGATATGACCGCCGGCTCCGACGGCGACGATGGTCTGGCCAAAGGCCTGGGCGTCGAGGAGCAGGGTCCGGGCGGCGAGGAGGGTCACCGGGTCGGCCGCCGGGCAGGAGGCGGTGGCCAGCGCCGCCACGAGGAGGGCCAGCGTCAGAGGCGCCGCTGTGATACCGCGCGATGGCCGGGTGGGGTTGGTTCGCGATCCAGGGAACGCGCGGCGGACGAAAGAAGAAATCATGGGCCAGCGAGCCTTCGACAGGAGGCCGGCGCCGGAGGGAGGGAGCGCGGCGCCGGGCGGGAAGCGTCTAGCGGACGCCTTCGCGGCGGAGGTTGTCGGGGTTGTCGTAATCCGCCACCGTGCGCTTGATCGAGAAGTCGTAGGTCGGGCCTTCGTTCGCCAGGCCAAAGGCGAGATAACGGCCGGCGAGCAGGTCGGTGTGGACCTCGAGCGTGCTCCAGAAGGTCGGCACTTCATAATAGTTGATGCAATGCGCTTCCGATACGCGCCAGAGCTGGCCATGGGAATCATACTGGTCAACGGCCAGGACCTGCCAGGAATCCTCATCGACGTAGAAGGTGCGGCGCGGATAGATATGGCTGGTCCCGGGTTTGAGCTTGGCCTCGACGACCCAGACGCGATGCAGCTCATAACGGGTGAGATCCTGGTTGATGTGCAGCGGCTTGAGGATCTCGGAATACTTCACCTTGTCCGAGTGAAGCTTGTAGGAATTGTAGGGCACGATCATCTCGCGCTTGCCGACCAGGTCCCACGTATAGCGGTCGAGGGCGCCGTTGAACATATCGAGCTGGTCGCTGGTGCGCATGCCGTCGGACGCGGTGCCGGGATTGTCGTAGGCAACGTTCGGCGCCCGGCGCACCCGGCGCTGGCCGGGATTGTAGACCCACGCGTTCCGCGGTTCCTTCACTTGGTCGATCGTCTCGCGCACGAGTAGGATCGAGCCGGCGAGGCGCGGCGGGGCCTTCACTTCCTGTTTGAAGTAGAAGACCGTGTTGCCCAGCTTTTCCGGGGTCATGTTCTCGCGGTAGTAGTTGAAGAGGAATTCCTCGTCAAAATCGACCAGCGTATAGGAACCGCCGCGAAGCGGGGTGGCCTGGGAGACGCGCCGCTCCGCGCTGACGCCACGGAAGCGGAGGAGATGATTCCACATGACTTCCATGCCGTTCTGGGGAATCGGGAAGGGGATGCCGCCGATGGCGCCCTCGACCGCCGCGCCGTTGCGGACGAGACTGGCGCGCGTGGCGTTGAGCTTGGTCGCCTCGTAGACCCGGGCGGGCACTGAGGCGCTGCGATGCGTGGGAAAGACCGGGAGCTTGTAGTCGGCGTAGGCCTTCAACAGCGCGATGGAACCGGCGGTGAGCCGGTCCCGGTACTGGTCGACGTTGGCGGGGGTGATGACGTAGAGCGGCTGGTCGTTGGCAAACGGATCGGGGTGGTGCATGCCGACGACGTAGCCGGCGGGCGGCTGCGTGATGCCGCCGGTCCATTCGGGAATGGTGCCGGCGGTGTTGGCGGCGCGCTCGGCGCCGAGCGGCGTCAGATCCTGGCCCAGGCGCGCGGCCTGATCGGCCGTGACCCCGGCAAACAGACCCGCGGTGGTCGCAACCAGCGCCGCGAGGGCGAATGGCGGCAGGCGCATGGAGGTGGGAGAATGACAATGGGAGTTCATGGACTGGAAATCTTCCGGGAATGCCGTCTGGGCGGGGTTCAGAACGAGTATTTCAGCGTCGCCGAGACATAGTCGCGGTCCGAAAGGAGGTTGTAGTCGCCACCGCCGAAGTAGTTGACGTAACGCAGCTCGAAGGACCACTGGTTTTGGAAGGTGAATTCGGCGCCCAAGGTCAGTGTCTTCCGATTGTGCACGAAATTCCCCAGCGGGAGCGGGGTGTTGCCACCGACATCGTGGGCGAATCCGACCGACGGCGAGAAGTTGATCCCGGCAAAAAGGTTGTTGTAGTCGAGCTTCCCGACCACCTGGTAGCCCCAGGAAGTCTTGTCGGGGAATGCACTGCTCGGGGTGGCCACGGCGATGTTGCCCGTATTGACCATCTCGGCGAGGTCGCCGGCGGTGGAGGTGCCGGAGCCGTCGAAGCGGAGCGTGTGCTTGGAGGGCAGATCCGGCACGGAGGTGACGCCGACCTCGCCCACGACCGTGAGCTGGCTGGCGCCGAGCATCGGACCAAACACCTTGGTGGCGGTGGCCTGGGCCTGCCAGACATCGAGGCGGCGGAAACCCGAGACCTCGGTGCCGAAGCGGCCGGCGTAGTTGCCGAGCTGGTTGTTCGTGCCGAAGACGGAGCCGCCGGGCGTGTCGAGAGCCGACAGGGTGGCAAACAGCAGTTCGACGTCGTCCACCTGCAACGGAACATTGTGTTTGTAGGAGATCTCACCCTGGAGGGAGATGCCCGTCGTGCCGACGTCGGTGTTGAAGCTGGCGCCCAACAGGCCGATGTTCTTCGGGTACTCGACAAAGTAACGGCCGGTGGCGGCGGCGGTGAGAAGCCCGACCTTCTTGGCGCCGGCCACGATGCTCATGGCGGAGGGGTAGAACGGCTGCAAGCTGGCCGGCAGCGCGGCAGCGGGCACATTGGTGAAGGCGGCGCCGAGCAGGGTGTTGAGGGCGGCGGGAACGCCGGCGGCCGGGTAGCCATTGGCGATCATGGCGGGAGCCAGTTGGGAGGAGGCGAGGCTGGAGGCCGTGGACTGCACCAAGGTGGCGCTGATCGGCCCGGTCGGGGTGATGGCGCTGATCAGCGGCAGGCGGCTGCTGTAATTGAGATAATAGAAGCCGAACTCGGAATGATTGAGGTTGGTCGCGAGGTAGTGCGTCGCCAAGCCCCACTGGCCGTAGTTTCTCGGTTCACGATCGTTGGCGCGGGGGATGGCGCCCAGCGACTGGTTGTCGGCGAGCGCGCCGAAGCCGAGCATGACTTTCTGGCCGCCGCGGCCGGCAAAATCGTTGGTGCTGAAATAGGTGCCATCCGGGTCGATTTCCGTGTGCCGGAACTCAAGGAGCCATACGGCCTCAACGGAGAGTTTGTCCGTCAACGCCACCGAGGTGTCCCACGCGTAGACCGGCAGCAGCGCTTCGCGCAGTTCCGAGCCCGGCGCCCGCAGGCGCGCCACGTCGACGGGATTGATCACATTGATGCCGTTGGGAATGAACGTGCTTTCGCCCCAACTGATGACCTGCCGGCCGAGGCGCAAAGTGACCGGCGTCGAGCCGAGTTCAAACTTGCCGGTGACGTAATTGTCGAGCAGGACCGCGTCGGCGCCCACCTGCTGCTTGGCGAGATGGCTCAGCGGAGTGTGGGGGCGGGTGGTGTCCTCGTTCTTGGGATCGTAGAAATAATACCCGCGGAAAAATGCGTCCCAGCCATGCCACTTGAGCTCCAGGTCGTGGGTGACCTTGAACAGGATCGAGTCGATGCCCCGCCCGTAATTGAGATCACCGTCATCACCGTTGACCGAGTAGGCCTGGCCGGGGATCCCGTTGAACGTGTTGGTGATGCCGTAGAGCGCTGGATCGGGGTTATTAAGTCGGGACAGGACACCAATCGAAAGGGTGGTATCGAAGCTGCCGTTCACGTCGCCCAGCGCAAAAACGAAGGCGTGAACCGAGGCTGCTCCGGCGAAGAACAGGGCCGCGGCCAGCGCGAACGCGACCCTTTTCCGGCGCCAACTCGAAGCGTGGGGGGAATAACGAGGTTTCATAGCTCAGGGTATAGACAACGAAAACCTCCGCGTTGGGAGGTTAGGGAGGTTGGGGTTCAGCTTTGACCCGGGGTAGAGCTCAAACGAGGCGGTATGAAGCGGGCTTTCCCCAGCAACGGCAAGAACTAAAACGAACGATGGCGTAGGGATTTGGTGGCGACAGCGCGCCGCCATCCAACGGGTTGAATTCCAGCAACCTTGGCGGTCGCGATGATTCCCGCTTTGACGCGCCGGCCTAAATCGTGAGGTGATAGCGTCATGGAGGCGGCTGCATACATTCACATCAAGGGTGCCCGGGAGCACAACTTGAAGAATCTCGAGCTTCGTCTGCCCCGCGGAAAGCTGGTGGTGGTCACGGGGCCGAGCGGCTCCGGGAAATCCTCGCTGGTCTTCGACACCCTGTACGCCGAGGGATATCGCAAGTACATGGAGAGCTTGTCGACCGAGGCCCGGCAGGTGCTGGCGCAGCTCCGCCGGCCGGACGTCGACTTCATTCATGGGCTTTCTCCCGTCCTGGCGATCGAGCAGCGCACCGGCGGAGGCTCACCGCGCACGACCGTGGCGACGGTGACCGAGCTCGCCGACTACGCCCGCCTCCTCTGGGCGCTGCAGGGCGCGCAGTTTTGTCCCAAGGACGGGGGCCGGATCGAACCGCATTCGTTGGACGATTGCGTCGCCCGCGTGTTGCAGGAGGCCCCGGGCGAACGCGTCGTGCTCCTGGCGCCGTGGATGCGCGCCAAACCCGCCGTGTTGCGTGATGAATTGCCGGGCTTGCGCCAGCGCGGGTTTCAACGCGTCAGAATCGCGGGAGAGATCAAATCGCTCGACGATCCGCACGTGCTGCCCCCCGGAGCCCGCGAGCTGGTGGTCGAACTCGTCGTCGACCGGCTGGTGGCCGCACCGGAACAGCGCAGCCGGCTGGCCGATTCGCTGGAACTGGCGTTCCGCGAGGGCCAGGACCGCGCCGTCGTCCTCGCGCAGAAATCGCCCGACGCCCCGTGGCGCGAAATCGCGCTCAGCCAGAGTCTGAGTTGCGTGATCTGCGGCGAAGTCTACGACCGGCTCACCCCGCGGCATTTCTCGTTCAACCATCAAGAGGGGGCATGTCCGGCGTGCGGGGGCCTGGGACGGCAGATGGCCTTCAGCCCCGAACTGGTGGTGCCCGACGCGGGGAAGCCCGTGCGGGAGGGCGCGCTCAAACCCTGGCGGATCGGCGGAAAAAACCTGATCATCAAACACAACGCCATCCTCAAACAACTGGCCGAACAGTTGCCGTTCGATCCGGAGAAGCCCTGGCGTGAATTGCCGGAGGAGGTGCGCCAGACGCTGCTCTACGGCGCGGAGGAACGGCTGTTCAGCTTCCGCCTGCGGAGGATGAAGCAGCCCAAACTCCTGCCGTTCGCCGGCGTCCTCGCCCTGCTGGACCAGAGCTGGCGCGAAACGCGCAGCGACGGTTTCCGGGCGCGATTGACGGCATTTCAGGTCAGCGCGGAATGTCCGGTCTGTCACGGGACGCGGCTGAATCCGCGGGCGGCGGCCGTGAAACTGGCCGCCGGGATCGCCGAACCCGGCCACACCAGCCTAAGCTTTCCGGCCTTCATGGCGCTCGACATTGCGGCGGCGCACGCGTTCGCGCTCGAGTTGCAGCGGCGGCTCGCCGGCGTGGAATCGGCGGCCGAGGTGGTTACGGGGATCGAGCAACGGTTGCATTTTCTGCTCGAAACCGGGCTTGGTTACCTGACGCTCGACCGCGAATACGGCACCCTCAGCGGCGGCGAGGCGCAGCGCGTCCGGCTCGCGACCCAGCTCGGCATGGGCCTGATGGGCGTCATTTACGTACTCGATGAGCCCAGCATCGGCCTGCATGCCCACGACAACCGGAAGCTGATCGAGACCCTGGGCGAGCTGCGCGACCGCGGAAACACCGTGATCGTGGTCGAGCACGACGGGGACACCATGCGGGCCGCCGACGAGCTGGTGGAACTCGGTCCCGGTGCGGGCATCGAGGGCGGAGAGGTGCTCTTTCAGGGCACTCCGGAGGCGTGCGCCCGCCTGCCGGCGGCCGTCTCCCGCACCGGACCTTATCTGGCCCGCACGGCGTCCGTGACGAAGGACGCGAAACAACGCGTGCCGGATGGTCGCTGGCTGACGGTCCGCGGCGCCCGGGAACACAATCTGAAGGACATTGACGGAGCATTTCCGGTGGGATTGCTCACCTGCGTCACGGGCGTCTCCGGCTCGGGGAAGAGCACGCTGGTCAACGACATTTTGGGCGCCGCGGCGGCGCGGAGACTCAACGGGGCCAAGGTCATTCCCGGCCGGCACCGCGGGCTCGAGGGCCTGGAGCATTTTGAAAAGACGGTGCGGGTGGATCAGGAGCCCATCGGGCGCAGTCCACGTTCGAATCCCGCCACCTACACCAAGTTGCTCGATTTGCTGCGCGATTTGTTTGCGCAGTGCCCGCTCGCCAAAGTCCGCGGCTACCGGGCGAGCCGTTTTAGTTTCAACGTGCGGGGTGGCCGCTGCGAGCGCTGCCAGGGCGACGGTCAGATCCGGCTCGACATGCAATTTCTGGCGGATGCCTACGTCGAATGCCCCAGTTGCGGCGGCCGTCGCTTCAATCGGGAAACGCTCGAAGTGCGATTCCACGGCCGGAACATCGCCGATGTGCTCGATCTCACCGTGCGCGAAGCCAGGGAGCTTTTCCGCCACATTCCCCGCGTCATGGAGAAACTGGAGACGCTGGATGCGGTCGGGCTGGACTACCTGCGCCTGGGCCAGTCGGCCGTCACCCTTTCCGGCGGCGAGGCGCAGCGCCTCAAGCTTTCGCTCGAGTTGAGCCGGCGCCAGCAGGGCCAGACCCTTTACATTCTCGATGAACCCACGACCGGCCTGCATTGGGTCGACATCCAGCGATTGATGGACCTCCTTTTCAAACTGCGCGATGCCGGCAATACGATCGTGGTGATCGAGCACAATCTCGATGTGATCGGGCTGGCCGACTGGATCATCGATCTCGGGCCCGGCGGCGGTGCGGACGGAGGCGAAATCGTCTACGCCGGCCCGCGCGCCGGCATCGAAAAGGAACCGCGCTCGCTCACCGGCCGGGCGCTGGCGCGAACGGTGGAGCCCGCCATCTCTGGCGGGCTTTGAATTTCGCCGTAGAAAAACCCGCCGGGATGGCGGGTTCCACCTTGATTAACTGAATCGTCCCGTCTGAGGGAAAAGATCCGCGCATTTATCGCTTGCCAAGGCGGCGCCGGGCGGCAGCGTCATCCCTGCAAGGCGGACAGGAGGGCGCGAGTTTCGCTGCCATTCGTCCGCATTCCTTCGGGCGTTTCTTCGATGAGAGACCGTTCAGAGGTCTCTATCGCTCATCGAAATTCACCAGACCTGTTTTTCGGGGATTGACCCGCTCGCGCCTGCGCATTTCTGCGCGGGCCAGCAGGCGTCACCATCCCGGAGACCGGTCGAATCATCCAACGCCATATTCCGCCCGCACGCCGGGCGGAGCGCGACGACCGCCTTCCGGTGGCCGGGCGCATATCACATGAATCAAGCCACACCCACTAACACGTTTGCCTCGTTGCACCTGGCGGCGCCCCTGTTGCGCGCCCTCGTCGAAAAGGCCTACACCCATCCATCGCCGATTCAGGAAAAAGCGATTCCGCCACTGCTGGAAGGCCGTGACCTTGTCGGTTGCGCCCAGACTGGCACCGGCAAGACGGCCGCCTTTGCGCTGCCGATATTGCACCGGCTGGCCGCCCGCCCGCAGCCCCCGATGGCGCGCCGTCCTCGCGCCTTGATTCTCACGCCGACCCGGGAACTGGCGGCGCAAATCGGCGAGAACATTGCATTCTATGGCCGGCACCTGCCGCTCCGCCATGCCGTCATTTTCGGCGGTGTCGGCGAGCAACCCCAAATCCGGGCCCTCGCCGCGGGAGTCGAGATCGTGGTCGCCACGCCCGGCCGCCTGCTTGACCTCATGGAACGGGGCTTCGTGGCCCTCGACCGCATTGAAACCTTCGTGCTGGACGAGGCCGATCGCATGCTTGACATGGGCTTCGCTCCCGATGTGAAACGCATTATTGCCCGGCTGCCGGCCCGCCGCCAATCGCTGCTTTTCTCGGCCACCATGCCGGAATCGATCCGCGAACTGGCGAACGGGCTGCTGCGCGATCCCGTGCGGGTGGACGTGGCCCCGGCGGCCACAACGGTGGATACCATCGAGCAGCGCGTCTGCCATGTGCAGCGCAGCGACAAGCACCGCTTGCTCGTGCACACCTTGAAGCAACATCCCGAGGAGCTTGTGCTGGTGTTTTCGCGCACCAAACACGGGGCCAACCGAATCGCCGACAATCTCGAGCGCGATGGGATTCAGGCCGCAGCGATCCATGGCAACAAGTCGCAAGGGGCCCGCCAGCGCGCGCTGGAGGATTTCCGCGCGGGACGCACCCGCGTCCTGGTCGCCACCGACATCGCGGCGCGGGGCATCGATGTCAAGGGCATCGCCTTGGTGATCAACTTCGACATCCCGGAGGAGCCCGAGGCTTACGTGCACCGGATCGGCCGCACGGCCCGGATGGGTGCAAAAGGTCTGGCCTTTTCCTTCTGCGATCCATCGGAGCATTCCTCGTGGCGCGACATCCAGCGGCTCATCCGCCAGACCGTTCCCGTGCACGCCGATCATCCCTTTGCCGCCAACGCGTTGCGTCCGATGCCCTCCGAAACACCGCGCCCGACGGTCGCGTCGACATATCCGCCGCGCCGCTCCGGCGCCGGGTTCTGGCGTTCCAACCGCTCCCCCCGCCAGCCGCGCTTTCGCGGTTACGCCTCAGCCGCTCGATAGAGCTGACACAAAAAGCCGGACCCATTCCGCCGCCGCGGCTCTCTCCACGGGATATCGGGATATAAGCCGGTGGAGTCCGCCCATGTCAGTGAGATTCACTGACGTGGGAGAATTCTTTCTGCGCCGCGTCGAGTTTCTCCAATGCCTCTTGCACCGCATCGGCGGCCCGGGCGGAAAAATGGCGGACATCCGCTGAGATGGTCGCCAAGGTTACGCGGATGATTTGCAGGTCCTCGTCGAGAATCTGTCGTCGGGCGGGGGTTGATTGCTCCATGCCGCGTAAGACGCCATAACCCCGCCATCCGTTCCAAATCAGGTCGGAAAAAATTCGGACGGGCCCGGTCAGTGGAATTCCCCGCCGAACCGTTCGCCAACCAGCCGATGCATTTCCTTGATGGCTTCCGCCTGATCTTTGCGACAGACCAGCGTCGCGTCCGGCGTGTGAATGATGATGAGGTTGTCGCAGCCGATGGCGGTAATCAGGTGCCGGGGGTCGCTCGAGGCGATCAATGTCCCGTGGGTGTCAAGCGTGAGCACCCGCCCGCCCCCGATGATATTCCCATGTTCATCATGCGGACAGGTTTCCCCGAATGTCGGCCAGGAGCCGACATCGTGCCACTGCAACGGCATTGGCACGGCGGCCACGCGGACCTGCGGGTCGCGCGAGGCGGGCTCCATGACGGCGAAATCCACGCTGATCTTCTGCAGCGTCGGAAAGACGGCCGCCAGCACCGCCTCTTTTTGCGGAGTGGGCCAGGCCTGGCCGATCTTCTTCAGCCCCGCCGAGTTCCCCGGCGCATAACGCCGGATGCAATCGAGCAGGACCGCCGCCCGCCAGACGAACATGCCGCTGTTCCAAAGATAACGTTGCGCCCCCGCCTCCAGGTACGCGCGGGCCGTGGCGAGGTCCGGCTTCTCCTTGAACTGCTCGACGACCCGGGCGGATTCATCGATAAGACCACCCAATTGTAAATACCCATAGCCGGTCGCGGCCGCGGTCGGGGTGATCCCGAACGTCACAAGCGTGTTCGCCTGGTGCTCGGCGAGCCGGAAGCCGTGCGCGACGATTTCCCGGAATTCCTCCGGCGGATCGATGATATGATCGGCCGTAAATACCGCAATGACGGCGTCCGGGTCGCTTTGTCCGATGACCGCGGCGCCAAGGCCCACGGCATTCAGCGTGTCCCGCGCCACCGGTTCGCCCAAAAAACGCTCCCGCGAGAATCCGGGCAGCGCCGCGCAGACGGCTGCGGCGTGTTGCTGACCGGCGCAGATGTATCGCTGCTCGACCGGCACGAGGCCGTCCAGACGTTCGAAGGCGAGTTGGAGGAGGCTCTTGCCGCTGATGAAGGGAATCAATTGCTTGGGCAGGGCGCCGCGGCTCATCGGCCAGAGGCGCGTGCCCGAACCGCCCGCCATGATCAGGGCGTATTTCATTGTCCGGAGTTAGAGGTCGCGCAGATCACTGTCACCATAGTAGAAATGGGATCGATGGGATTTCAATGGCGAATGTCCAGAAATGGCTCGTGCCAGCCCGGGAGCGAGGCACACTCGCCGCTTTCAATCGGTCATGCCTCCTCCTGTCTCTGCCGGCCGCAAACGCCCCAAGAAAACGCGCAGCGCGAAATCGGTTCCACCCGCTGCTTCCACGCCGGATGAGTCGCGCTCGGAGACGTTGCGGACGCAGATCCTGCGCCATCTGACCTTTACGCTCGCCCGCGATCCGCATACGGCGACGACGCGGGACTGGTGGATCTCCACCGCGATGGCGGTACGGGACCACATCCTGGAAAACTTCATCGCCACCATGGGGATCCACAACGAGAGGAACGTGCGCCGCGTCTATTACCTTTCGCTCGAGTATCTGATGGGCCGCTTGCTCGAGGCCAATCTGCACAACACGGGCCTTTATGAAGACGCCCTGGCCGCTTTGCGGTCGCTCGGGCTGGATTTTCAGGTGCTGCGCGACGCCGAGGAGGATATGGGTCTGGGCAATGGCGGCCTGGGACGCCTTGCGGCCTGTTTCCTGGATTCGCTGGCCACGCACGACTACCCGGCGATCGGCTACGGCATTCACTACGAATTCGGGCTGTTCAAGCAGGAATTCGTCAATGGTCACCAGGTGGAGCACCCCGACAACTGGATCATGTTCGGCGATCCCTGGGAAATCGTCCGGCCCGAATATACGATCCGCGTGCCGGTCTATGGCGAAGTCGTGCACGAATTCGACGATCGCGGGAACTCCCGGCCGCGTTGGGTCAACACCAGGATCATCCTCGGGGTGCCCTTTGACACGCCGATCGCCGGCTACGGCACGCCGACGGTGAATTTCCTGCGCCTATGGGCGTCCAAGGCGAGCGAGGAATTCGACTTTGCGACCTTCAACCGCGGAGGCTATGTCGAAGCGGTCGGCGAGAAGATGGTGGGAGAAACGATCTCCAAGGTCCTGTACCCGAACGACAAGACCGACAACGGGAAGGAATTGCGCCTCGTCCAGCAGTATTTTTTTATTGCCTGTTCGCTGCGCGATATCATCCGCCGCCATCGCAAGCATCGGGAGAACTCCTGGGACAATTTTCCGGACAAGGTGGCGATCCACCTCAACGATACCCATCCAGCCGTGGCGATCGTCGAGCTGCTGCGCATCCTGGTCGACGAGGAGGAACTCCGGTGGGACCAAGCCTGGTCCATTGTGACGCGCACCTTCGCGTACACCAACCACACGTTGATGCCCGAGGCGCTCGAGAAATGGAGCGTGACGCTGTTCCAGCGCGTGCTCCCGCGCCATCTGCAGCTCATCTACGAGATCAATGTCCGCCTCATGGAAGCGTGCGAGCGCCAATGGCCGGGCGACGGCGGCAAGAAACGGGTGTGTTCGCTGATCGAAGAAGACGGCGGGCGGATGGTGCGCATGGCCCATCTCGCGGTGGTCGGCTCCCACTCGGTGAATGGCGTGGCGGCCCTGCACAGCACCTTGCTCAAGCGCACGCTTTTCCCGGAGTTCGACGAGCTCTGCCCCGGAAAGTTCAACAACAAGACCAACGGCATCACCCCGCGTCGCTGGCTGCTCCAGGCGAATCCCCGCCTGGCGGCGCTGATCACGCGGACCCTCGGCAGCTCCGCCTGGATCCGCGACCTCACCCGGCTGCGCGGGCTGGAGAGCTGCGCGGATGATGCCGGTTTCCGCCGCGAATTCATGGCGGTGAAGCGCGAAAACAAGATCGACCTGGCCGCCTTGATTGAGAACGAATGCGGCATCCAGGTCTCTCCCGAGGCGATTTTTGACGTCCAGGTGAAGCGGCTGCACGAATACAAGCGGCAGCACCTCAATTTGCTGCACATCCTGGCCTTGTACCGCTGCCTGTTGCAGAACCCGTCAATGGACCTTCACCCGCGGGTCTTCGTCTTCGCCGCCAAGGCGGCTCCGGCCTACGACGTCGCGAAGAACATCATCCGCGCCATCAACCTCGTCGGGGAACGCATCAACGGCGATGAGCGTGTGGGCGGCCGGATCCGCGTCGTCTTCCTGCCCAACTACCGCGTCTCGCTCGCCGAGCGCATCATTCCGGCGGCGGATGTGTCCGAACAGATCTCGACGGCCGGCAAGGAGGCGTCCGGCACCGGGAACATGAAGCTCGCCCTCAACGGCGCGCTCACGCTCGGCACGCTCGACGGCGCCAACATCGAGATCCGCGAGGAGGTCGGCGACGAGAACATCTTCATCTTCGGGCTGACGGTGGAGGAGGTGACGGCCCTGCGGACCGCCGGCTACAACCCGTGGGATTATTATCATCGCGACGAGGAATTGAGGGCCGTGGTTGACTGGCTTGGGTCCGACTTCTTCACGCCGGCCGAAGGATCGGCCTTCGCTCCGGTGCACCACAGCCTGTTGGGCGGCGGCGATCCCTTCATGGTGCTGGCCGATTTCCGGGCCTATAGCGACACCCAGGCGAAGATTGACGCCGCCTATCGCGATCGGGACCGATGGGCGCGGATGGCGATCCTCAACACCGCGCGATCCGGGCGGTTCTCCAGCGACCGGACCATCCGCGAATACGCGGAACAAATCTGGAGTCTGCCGCCGTGCCGGCGCGATTAGCCTGGCCCAGATTTTGCCGCCATCGCCGCTAATGTCCTGCTAAAGCGCCCGGCCCGTTGGATTTTTTGCGGTACTGCACTAGGGTGCCGCCGCTTACGCATGAAGACCATCTGTGCCTGGTGCCACAAAGTGCTGATCGAGGATGAAGTCCCGGAGGCCGCGGTGTCTCATGGCATCTATCCGGACTGTCTGAATGGGCTGGTCGGCGGCTCCGAGATCAGCCTGGCGGATTTTCTTAATACGATTGAGTTTCCCGTCCTGGTGACGGACGAATCCGTAGCGGTTCGGCAGGCGAACGAGGCGAACGAGCGGGTACTGGGCAAGCCCGTGCGCCGGCTGGAAGGATCGAGGATCGGAGTGGCGATCGAGTGCTACCATGCCGGAGCGAAGGGCGAGTGCGGCGGGGACGCCTTTTGCGCGGGCTGCGTCTTGCGAAGAACCATCAACGAAACCGACGCCGACGGGAAGCCGCGCTATGGCGTCTATTCGGATCACGAAGTCGCGACGGCGGACGGCAAGAGGGCCAGACGGTTCAGGTTCTCCACGACGAAGGCGGGAAATGCGGTGCTGCTGGCGATCGAAGGAATCCAGGATCTTCCGATCGCCTCCTGATCCAGCAAGTCTCATGCAGTCCGACGGGCGAGCAGCGTGAGCATCGGCCACCACCAGCGGATCCGACCGCCTTCCTCGCTCAAGCGTAAGGCGGCGCGAACCGGGGCCGGTGCGGTCCGCACCGCTTCCAGCACTTTCGTGCGGTTGTCGGCCGGAGTAGCCGCGGTTTCGAAATACCAGTTGAGATCGGGCTGCTCGCGCAGGTTCAGCTCGGAACGCAGGACCGCCAGGCCGTGGCAGCGCACGAGGTCTTCCCAGGTGGCGCGCGAAAGAAAGCGCCCATGGCTCGGGTCGCGCCATTTCTCCACGGTGTGCAGCCACGCTTCGACTTCCGGCTCCTGGTCGGGGACGCTGCCGTCGATCAGCAAGAAATGCCCGCCGGGCTTGAGGACACGCGCCACCTCGGCGACGAACAGTCTCGGAGAGCCAAAGTGA
>DASRKV010000177.1:0-2106 GCA_035648795.1 Opitutaceae bacterium | reverse complement strand
TGCGGCACCTGGCGCGCAGCGTCGGCGGCCGCCGCCTCGGCTTTGACCAAGGCCACCCGGGTGGCGGAGACCTCGATCGACGACACGGCCCCGGCTTTCAGGCGTTGCTCGGCCAGCATTACGAGCTCTTGTTGCAGCGCCGACTGCCGACCCAGCAGATCATGCTGCCGCACCGTCGCCGCGACATCCACCAGAGCCCGGCGAAGTTCGCTCCGCACCTGCCACGCCGACGCCAGCACGTCGAGGCGGGCTGCCTCCGCGCCAAGCTGCTCGATGGCGACCCGATAACCGCGCTTCCGGGCCGTTTCGACGAGAAAGTCGAGGTTGACCGCAGGAAACCAGGGCGAGGTACCGGCGGGCGCACTGGTGTCGTAGCCCGGGATCAAGCTGAAAGTCGGATTGGGTCGCTCGGCTGCGGTCTTCACCGCGCTGCGCGCAACCGCCCACTGCGCCCGCGCCACCTCCAGGGACGGTTGGTAGTAGAATGCGACCCAACTGAGGGATTCGAAATTCCACGTCTCCGGCGGCCAAGGCGACAGCTCGCGGCCAAGGTTTTCCGTGAGATAATGATGGAGCCCTTCGTCGTGGAGCGACCGCGCCGTCAGCGCCGTGGCCGTGTTCTCTGCTGATATCGGCCGGGGCTGGTAATGCACGCAGCCGGTCAACAGCCCCAACACGGCTGCCAGTGATGCCGCGCGCCCAACCGGCCAGAAGCCTCTTTCCCGTGGGTCAGGCGTTTTCACTCGGTGATCGAGGGCTTCGGGAAGAAATGGAAGTTGCGGTCGTAACGGCAGCAGGAAGGGAAAACCATTGCGTCCTCACGATCAAGTCGCAACCGACAGTTTGAACGCCACGGCTCAGAAGGCGCATCTCAACCCAGGGCAGCGCCAAGGAAGCAGTTCGACCCAGTCCGCCGCAAGCAGCTCGACCGGAACAATTCAATTGACCAAGGTGGAACCCGCCGTCCCGGAGGGTTCTTTTGACGGCGAAATTCAAAGCCCGCCGGGGGACGGCGGGCTCCACCATTTGTAGCCACGGATTCTCTGACAAAGATCTGGGCTGACTGCATGGATCCAGCTCGCCACAACTCGCGGCAGGTAGCGGACTCCATCAGGCGAGAGGCCGTCCGTCCGGCGTTCAATCCATGCCATAGACAAGGACTTTGAAGCTGCCCGGAATCATCTTGGGACGCTGGCGTCGACCGTCGGCCGGCGGCTCGGCTTGCGCCTCAAACTTCGCCGAAGCCAGGTAAATCTTGTGAGTCTGCGGGTCGAGCGCCATGGTGCGCGCCCGCGGCTCGGTCGTCAGGGTCTGGACCGCGGTGAGCGTGTCCGGCGACGTCTCCTTCGCAATCGTCACCGTGCCCGAACCGCAGGAGCTGAAAGCAAGCTGGGTGCCGGGATCGAATGCATTCGCGTCGACTCCCTCCCCGATGGGCACTGAGGCGACGACCTTGCCGTTGGTGGCGTCCATCATGACCATCAATTTATTGCCGCAACCGAGGAAGAGCCGGCGATGCATCACATCGATCGCCATGCCCGAGGGTTCCTCGCCCGGGGCAATCGGCCACGTCGCCACGACCTGGTGGGATTTCGTGTCGATCACCGCCACGGTGCTCTGGTCTTCGAGATTGTTGTAGACGCGTCCCGCCTGCGGATCGGCCGTGGCGAATTCGGGCTTCCCTGCCAGCGGAATCGTGGCGACGACTTTTCCGGAGATCGCGTCGAACACGGTCGCCGAATGCCCGCGGCCGTTGAACATATAGACCTCCTGTTTTCCGGGTTCGAACAGCATCCCGTCGGGATTTTGGCCGGTGTCCACTTTCGACAGGGTTTTCAGGGTCTGGAGATCGACAATGCTGGCCTTGTTCTCGCGGCCATTGCTGGTAAATCCGCGCTTCAATTCGGCGGCGACCGCGAGGCCGTGGACTCCCGGCGTGTCCGCGATCTCCCCGACGATCACGTCTCGGTCAACGTCGATCACGACCACCTTGGTGCCATGGCTCACGTAGAGCCGGCGGCCCGCCGCATCGACCGACAGACAGTCCCAACCCCCTTCACCGCCAACCGGAATTTCTTTCAGGAAATGGTAGGGACCTTCCGCGCG
>DASRKV010000176.1:0-3612 GCA_035648795.1 Opitutaceae bacterium | reverse complement strand
GAGCTGGCCGGCATGGAGGCGCTGGTGCGTTGGAACCACCCGGAACACGGGCTGGTGTATCCGGACAGCTTCATTGGCATGGCCGAGGACTGCGGCGCCATCGACGCCCTGACCGAATGGGTGCTGCAGGAGGCGATGGCGCAGCTGGCGCGCTCGCACGGCCAGGGCCTGCGGATCCAGATGGCCATCAATTTGTCGATGGAAAACCTGCGCGCCCCCGACTTTGCGGCGCGGGTCGGCACCCTCGCGCGGGATCTCGGCGTGTCGCCGCAGGATGTGATGCTGGAGATCACGGAGAGCCGCCTGATGTCTCCATCTCCGGCCCCGCTGGAGAGCCTGGTGCGGTTGCGCATGCAGCGTTTCGGATTGTCGATCGACGACTTCGGCACCGGGCACTCGTCGCTCGCCCAGTTGCGCGACGTGCCGTTCACTGAGCTGAAGGTCGATCGCGGCTTCGTAACGGGGGCACGCCACAACCAGATCATCCGGCCGATCCTCGAGGGCAGCATCGGCATCGCCAAGCGTATGGGAATGCGAGTCGTGGCCGAGGGCGTCGAGACCGAAGACGACTGGCATCTGCTGCGCGAAATCGATTGCGATCTCGTGCAGGGTTGGTTCATCGGCCGGCCGATGGCCGAAGACGAAGTGCCTCTATGGCTCGAACAATGGGAGTTGCGGCGACCGCACCTGGTCGAATCATGACCCAGGCCCCCCGCGACCGCGCCGGGGCGGTGCGGCTGCCACATCGATCGGCGTTTGAGTGCGCGCTTGACCGCCGAGCGAAAGCCCATTGCGTACAGCTTGCTGGCATTGGCCGACAGGCTGCACCGTGCCAGCATTGGTTCGAGGCCCACGCCTATCCGTCGGAAGATGCGTCGCACCGAAATGTGCGTCGACCACTACTGGACTGAGGAAGTCCGTCAATGAGTGAACTCATCTTTCTCGTCGTTTTTCGCTTGGATGAACAGCGCTATGCGCTGCCTCTCGCCGCGGTCGAGCGCATCGTCGGCGCGGTGGAAGTGACTCCCTTGCCGGGGGCGCCGGCCATTGTGCTCGGAGCGATCGACGTGGAGGGCCGCGTTCTTCCCGTGCTCAACCTTCGGCGACGGTTTCTCCTCCCGGAGCGGGAGGTCAGCCCCGTCGACCAATTTCTGATCGCATGGACGCCCTGGCGCATGGTGGCGTTGGTGATCGACGAGGCCCACGGCGTCATCGAACGCGAGCAATCCGCCGTCATCAGTTCGGACCGGGTCGTGCCCGGCCTCGAGCAATTCCAGGGCGTGATCAAACTCGACGATGGCTTGGTTCTGATCCATGACCTGGAAAAGTTTCTCTCCCTGGACGAGGCGCGCGCTCTGGATGAAGCGATGGGTCAGGATCATTCATGCTGAATCGAGTCCCGGAGGCGCAGTGGTCACGGTTGAGCGAGGTCATTGCAGAGACGACGGGACTGCATTTTCCGCGCGAGCGCTGGGACGATCTGCAGCGTGGCCTGGCCGGCGCGGCGCAGGAGTTCGGCTTTGAGGATGCCGCGGCGTGCGTCGGCTGGCTGTTGTCGGCGCCTCCAACCAAAGCGCAGCTCCAGGTGTTGGCGAGCCATCTCACGATCGGCGAAACCTATTTCTTCCGGGACAAGCAAACGCTGGAGGCGCTCGCTGAGAACATCCTGCCCGAGCTGATACGCGCCCGGCGGGGCCACGAGCAGCGGCTGCGCATCTGGAGCGCGGCTTGCTGCAGCGGCGAAGAGCCGTATTCGTTGGCGATCCTGCTGCATCAAAGCCTGCCCGATTTGCAGGACTGGCAGGTGACGATCACCGCGACCGATATCAACGCGCGCTTTCTGCACAAAGCCGCCGCGGGCATCTATGGCGAGTGGTCGTTCCGCAATGCGCCGGCCGGACTCAAGGAGCGCTATTTCAACCGCACCGCGGACGGCCGCTACGCCATCGTCCCGGAGATCAAGAAGCTGGTGACGTTTGCGTACCTGAACCTGGTGGAGGACGTTTATCCGTCGCTCGCGACCGACACCAACGCGATGGATCTCATCTTCTGTCGCAACGTGCTGATGTACTTCACGCCGCCCCAGGTCCGCAAGGTGATCGGCAATCTCCGCCGCACGCTGGTCGAAGGCGGTTGGCTGGTGGTCAGCCCCAGCGAAGCGTCACATGCCTTGTTCCCACAGTTCGTCTCGGTGAATTTCCCCGGCGCGATCTTCTATCAAAAGAGCGATGCGACGCCTCGGACGGAGCAACGATGGACGCCGGCGCCGCTCAGCGACATAGCCGGGTTTGTCGCGCCCGCGACCGAGGCACCCTTGCCATGGGCGCCGCCTGCTCTGCCGGCACAACCATCGCCTGTGCTACTGCCGGAAGATCCGGCGCCGGCCGAAACATCGCCCGCGCCTTATGCCGTGGCGGAATCGTTCTACCACCAAGGCCGATATGCGGAGGCGGTGGACACCCTGGTGGCCTCGTTTGCCCGGCACGCGCCCGACCCACAGGCGTTTTCTCTGCTGGCACGAGCGCTGGCCAACCAGGGCAAACTGGCCGACGCGCTGGCGTGGTGCGACCGCTGGATCGCCGCCGACAAACTCGACCCCGCCGGCCACTACCTGCGCGCGGTCGTCCTGCTGGAGCGGGGCGACCCCGAGCAAGCGCGCTCCTCCCTCCAGCGGGCGCTCTATCTTCATCCGGACTTCGTGCTCGCCCATTTCACCTCGGGCAACCTCGCGCGCAGCCGCGGGAAGGCCGGCGAGGCCGACAAGTATTTCGCCAACGCGCTGCGTCTGTTGCGCGGCCATGAGCCGAACGATCTTCTGCCCGAATCCGACGGCCTCACCGCCGGCCGGCTCACTGAATTCATCACTTCCATGACCACCATGGAGAGCTCGCCATGAGGAACGAGACAAGCATCTCATCCACCGCCGCTTCCGCGCCCGATGCCAGAGAAATCCTTCGCGAGCGTGCACGCGCGCTATCACGCCCCCGGAAACAAGCCCCGGTTGCGGAGGGGTCGCTCGAACTGCTGGAGTTTCGTCTGGCGCAGGAAAGCTATGCGCTGGAGACCCGTCATGTGCGCGAGGTGTATCCATTGAGGGATCTGACGCCGCTGCCCTGTACCCCGCCGTTCGTGCTCGGCATCGTGAATGTGCGAGGCCGCATCACGCCGGTGATCGACATCAAGAAGTTCTTCGACCTGCCGGACAAGGGATTGACCGACCTGCACCGCATCATCCTGGTCCGCGGCAACGATCTCGAACTCGGACTGCTGGCAGACGTGATCGTGGGCGTGCGATCCATCCCCATGGACAGCCTGCAGCCCTCGCTGCCGACCCTCACCGGCATCCGCGCCGACTACCTGAAAGGCGTGACCTCGGAACGCCTCGTGGTGCTGGACCTGGATCGCATCCTGGCGGATCCGAAAATCATCGTGCACGAGGAAGTGGAAAGTTAACGGAGACCTGCCATGAAATGGAATGTCGGAACCAAGATCGCTGCCGGCTTCGGCCTGGCGCTGGCGATTTTTGTGATCGTCGGCGCGGTTTCCTACCGCGGCACGACAGAGCTGATCGAGGCGTCGGATTCCCGCAAGCACACGTATGAAGTGCTGGGG
>DASRKV010000175.1:0-12753 GCA_035648795.1 Opitutaceae bacterium | reverse complement strand
CGGCGAGCCGGATGCCGATCTCGCGCGTGCGTTCCGTCACGCTCACCAGCATGATGTTCATGATGCCGATGCCGCCGACGATGAGCGACACGCCGGCGATCGCGCCGAGCAGCACGGTCATCGTCTCGGAGGTGGCGGTGGTTTTCAGCGCCGCGGTCGGCATGTTCTTCGGCTATTATCCGGCGCGCAAAGCCGCCCAGCTCGACCCGATCGAGGCGCTCCGCTACGAGTGAAGCGGCGCCAACGGACTCCGCGCCGATCGTCGCACCGGGTCTGACGCCTCGGTCGCCGCCACGCAGGTGCGGCGGGCGTCGGCGGTCCGGAGTCGAGTGGCCTCTGCACGGCCGGCCTCCCTGTGCACAGAGTCCCCGTGCCTGGTTTCACTTTGCGAGCATTGTCGCTATGGTTCGTCGTCATGGCGGTGGTCGGGTGGCGCAACTGCTGCGCCGCACCGTTCGGCCACCCCCGGATCCTCTCAGCGGTCACGTTCGGCGAATCCATCATCCTCTATGCCCAAAAGTAGGTTGGAAGCGTTCAGCGACGGCGTCATCGCGATCATCATCACAATCATGGTGCTGGAATTAAGGGCGCCACATGAGAGTTCGATTGAGGCCCTTCGGCCGCTGCTGCCTTCGCTGTGCAGCTATATTCTGAGCTTTGTTTACCTCGGGATCTACTGGAACAACCATCACCACATGTTGCATGCCACCAGGCGGGTTCGCGGGGCGGTGCTTTGGGCGAATCTCCATCTGCTGTTCTGGCTTTCGTTGTTTCCCTTTGTGACGGATTGGATGGGCGAGAACCATCTGGCGCGCATTCCGACGACCGCTTACGGCTGCATTCTGATGATGGCCTCGGTCGCCTATTTGATCCTGCAGCGGACCATCATCAGCGATCAAGGCGGTGGATCGCTTCTGGCACGGGCCGTCGGCGCAGACGTCAAGGGCAAGCTTTCGCCGCTGCTGTATGCGGCCGCCATCTGCCTGGCGTTCTTCTGGCCTCCGATCTCCGCCACCATCTTCGTCGCAGTCGCGCTCATCTGGCTGGTGCCTGATCGCCGGATCGAGCGGATACTTGATGCCGTAGCGGAGGACAAATAGGGATCAACCGAAGCAAGGCGCCTGCTTTGGCCTGGGTGCGCCTGGTGGAACGGTATCGACCACCCGCTGGTGCTCGCGGCTACGAAAACGAGCGGCGCCTCGCCGATCCCATTTGCGGGAATTGAGCTTCCCGTGAGCGGATAGAATTGGAGCCGCGCGCCGGCATATTATTCGGAGCAATCAGTGTAAACATATATTATTAAATCAGTTATGAGTTGGCAGTCAACTTGGCACGGCAGCTGCGACAAGGATGAGCAACAACGAAAGCACTACAATGAAAACCACGCTGAATGTCCTCCTCCTGGTCCTCGCCGCCATTCTTCCCGCCACCACTTTCGGCGGGCTGGTCGGCATCCTTCCGCCCGCCGCGTTCGTGGCCAGCGAAGTCACCCTCTTCGTGTTCGCGTTCGTCGGCCTGATGCTCATCGGACTGAACGACCACGGCTACGGTCGCCGGCCGGTCATCGTGCGGCGGTCGCTGCCGGCGGTCCGCTCTTGCCTGATCGCCAGCCCGGCCCCGCGTCGTTCTTCCTACGGTCTCCGGCGCCGGGAATGCCCGGTCGCCTGATCATCAGCTCCCAGCGACAAGCCGTGGACTTCAAGCGGTATGATCAAACTTCCAGTCGCCGGCTCGCCTGCCGGCGACTTCGCTTGGAGCTCAGGGAATCGCCACTCCTCCGATCCGCCATCACTCTCCGCTTGCCGAAACCAACCGCCCGTCATCATGCTCCTACCCGAGCCCTGCCCCGCGATGGCCGCCACCGACACCTCGATTCACCGGATTCTCATTGCCGACGACCAGTCTGACGTCCTGGAGGCGTTGCGTCTGCTCCTCAAAGCGGAAGGCTATCAGATCGAGACCGTCAAATCGCCCGCCGCCGTCATCAAGGCCCTCGAGGCGCGCGATTTTTCGCTTGTGTTGATGGACCTCAATTACGAGCGGGACACCACCTCCGGCCAGGAGGGTCTCGATTTGTTGAAAAAGATCCAGACCATCGACTCGTCGCTACCGGTCGTGGTCATGACCGCCTGGGCCAGCGTTGACGTCGCGGTCGAGGCAATGCGGCGTGGCGCACGGGATTTCATCACCAAACCGTGGGACAATCCCCGCCTGGTCGCGATTGTCCGCAATCAGATCGATCTCGGCAACGCAGTCCGGGCCTACCGGCGCCTCGAGCAGGAGAATCAATTGCTGCGCGGCAAGGGCGGGCCCAACCTCATCGCGCAATCCGCCGCCATGCGCCCCGTGCTCGAGATCATCGCGCGGGTCGGCCCGTCCGACGCCAACGTCCTCCTCACCGGCGAAAACGGCACGGGCAAGGGCTTGATCGCGCAGGCGCTGCACGCGGTGTCGGCCCGGTCGGGCCAGCCCTTTATTTCCGTCAACATGGGCGGGCTGCCCGAGGGCGTGTTCGAGAGCGAACTTTTCGGCCACGTGCGCGGCGCGTTCACCGATGCCAAGAGCGACCGGGCCGGCCGCTTTGAACTCGCCGACGGCGGCACGCTGTTCATGGACGAGATCGGCAACATTCCGCTGAACCAGCAGGCCAAGATCCTGCGCACGCTCGAAACGGGCGAATACGAGCGCGTCGGCTCCTCGAAGACGTTCCACGTCAATGTCCGCCTGATTTCCGCGACGAATTCGGACCTTTCCGCCGAGGTGGCCAACGGCAAGTTCCGCCAGGACCTGCTCTTTCGCCTGAACACGATCGCCATCCATCTTCCGCCGTTGCGCGAGCGCCGCGAAGACATTCCTTTGCTCGCCCAGCATTTCCTCAAGCAGCACGTCGAACGCTATCGCAAGGCCATCACCGGCTTCGACGCCGGCGCGGGCGAGGCGATGCAGGGTCATGCCTGGCCCGGCAACGTCCGCGAACTCGATCACGCGGTCGAACGGGGCGTGCTGATGGCGACAGGCAAGGTGGTCCGGGCGGTCGATCTTGGCCTCAATACTGGATCGGCCGCGCCGCGCATCGAGGACATGAGCCTGGAGGAGGTCGAGGCGCATCTCATCCGGAAAACGCTGGCCCGTTGCGATGGCAACGCGCGGCGCGCCGCCGAGGAGCTGGGCCTCAGCCGCAGCGCCTTCTACCGGCGATTGGAGAAATATGCGCTGTGAAGATTTCGGATTACGGACACCGGAAACCGGATCGCGATAGTGTAGCCGGCACCGGACGACAGCCTGATCCGCCGCCATCCGGTATCCGCGTTCCGCTATCCGGTTTCAGGAATTGACGCCCGATGCCCCACCCCCGCCTTACCCACGATCAGCATGTCCTGCTGGCGGCCCTGCTGGCCGGCGCCCCGGCGGTCATCGTGTCGCTGGGCTGGCTCTGGTTCGGCGACCACCCGGCCGATTTTCCCAAGGTGCAGTGGACGCTGACGCTGCTCATCCTTGGATTCTGGCTGGGCTTTGGCGCCGCCGCGCGTCGCCGCGTCGTCCGGCCGCTGCAGACCATGGCCAATCTCCTGTCGGCGCTGCGCGAAGGCGACTTTTCGATTCGCGCCCGCGGTGCCAACCGCGATGAACCGCTGGGCGACGTCTATGCGGAGATCAACTTCCTGGGCAACGTGCTCCAGGCCCAGCGCCTCGGGGCGCTCGAGGCCACCGCCCTGCTGCGGACGGTGATGGAGGAAATCGACGTGGCGATCTTCGCGTTCGACAGCAAGGAGACGCTCCGCCTCGTGAACCGCAGCGGTCAGGAACTGCTCGCCACGCCCGCCGAGCGCATTCTCGGCCACTCCGCCGGCGAACTCGGACTCAAGGAATGGCTCGAGGGCGAGGACACCCGTGTGCTGCCCAACATGAAATTCCCCGGCGGCACGGGCCGTTGGGGAATGCGCCGCACGTCGTTTCGCGAAGGCGGCCTGCCCCACACGCTGATTGTCATCGCCGACCTTAGCGTGCCGTTGCGCGAGGAGGAGCTGAAGGCCTGGCAGCGGCTCGTGCGCGTGCTGGGCCACGAGCTCAACAATTCCCTCGCCCCCATCAAATCGATTGCCGGAAGTCTCAGCTCCATTCTCAAGCGCGGTCAGCGGACCCCCGACTGGGAGGACGACATGCGCTCCGGCCTCGAGATCATCGAGACGCGGGCCGACGGCCTCAGTCGTTTCATGCAGGCCTATGCGCGCCTCGCGAAACTGCCTCCGCCCACGCTCGCGCCGGCCGAGGTCGCTCCGCTCATCCGGCGGGCGGCGGCACTGGAGACACGCGTGGCGATCGCGGTGACCGGCGGCCCCGACCTGACCGCCAATGTTGACGCCGCGCAGGTCGAACAGGTGTTGATCAATCTTTTCAAGAACGCCGTCGACGCCGCGCTCGACAATCACGGTGGCGTGCGCGTGAGCTGGCAACGACGCGGTGCCACCCTTGAGGTCCGCATCGAAGACGACGGGCACGGCCTGGCCAATACCGCCAATCTGTTCGTACCGTTCTTCACGACCAAACCCAGTGGCTCCGGCATCGGCCTCCTTCTTTGCCGCCAGATCGCCGAGAATCACGGCGGCACGCTCAGTCTCAGAAATCGCGAAGGCGGCGCTTCCGGCTGCCTCGCCACGCTGCGGCTGCCCATCTAGGCCAGAACTCCTCAGTGGACCAAGGTGGAACCCGCCGTCCCTGACCTGAGCCCGTCGAAGGCCCGGCGGGTTTTTCGATGGCGAAAATCAAAGCCCGCCAGGGACGTCGGGCTCCACCGTATGGCACCACGGCTTCTCCAGGAAGAACGTAGTCCGTCTGCATGAGTCTCGGCGCCATCTGTTTTGTAGCCGCGCCAAAGAGTGGATTTGGGATCGGCTGCCCACTCGCCCATTCAACAAGCTCATCCTTCGACAGGCTCAGGATGACCCTGAGCACCGTCGAACGGGTCAGGGCCCCGAGCGGGTCGAGGGGGCGGGCGCTCGCGGCCACGCCTCAAGGTTTTTATTGGTCCAGCGCAAAACGCGTTTTGCGGTTTGGGTTGCATTGACACCCGCATCGGAGCGGTAAGACCGCGCATCACATGCTCCCCGCGCCATCCCATTTTTGGGACGGTCCAATCCCATCCGTGGCGTCCGTGGATGATAAATACCTATAGTCAAAAAACATTGTCCATTATCTATCAACACTTTGCAAAACCTCTAAAGGGTTGGCACAAGCAATGCAAATATCCTGCTCGAAACGACCCCTTTTATGGACATTCCCCGCCCCAACGCCGCCAAGGAAAAACGCCGGAAGCGCATCATTATCGCGAGCATCGGCGCTGCCGCCCTGATCGGCGTGACCTTCGCCCTGTCTCGTCTCAAGCCGGCTGCGCCCACGGTGGAGCGCAACCTTGTATGGATTGGCGACGTGAAGCGCGGTCCGATGGTCCGCCAGGTGCGCGGCCTCGGCACCCTCGTGCCGGAAGAAATCCGCTGGATCGCCGCGCGGACCGACGGCCGGGTTGATCGGATTGTGCTGCGTCCGGGTGCAATCGTTACGCCGGACAGCGTCATCCTGGTCCTCAGCAATCCGACCGTGATGGAAGCGGCCACCAGCGCCGAATCGCAGCTCAAGTCGGCCGAGGCCGAGCTGGCGAATTTCAAAATGACCCTGCAAAAAGGCGTCCTGGACGCCGAGGCCGCCCTCGCCAACGCCAAATCGGCGTACGAAACCAACGGGCTTCAAGCACAAGTGAACGACGAGCTGTTCAAGGACGGCCTCGTGTCCACACTGGAGCTACGCCGGTCGAAGGTCGCGGCCGAAGATGCCAGCACGCTCTACGAAATCGAGCAGAAGCGCTACGCGTTCACCAAGGAGAGTATCGCGCCGCAACTCGCCGTCAAAGAGGCCGAGGTCGACCGGATCCGCGCCCAGGCCAAGCTTCGCCGGGACGAGGCCGACGCGCTTTCCGTGCGCGCCGGAATGCCCGGCGTGCTCCAGGTGTTGCCCGTGGAGGTGGGCGCCCAGGTGCAACCCGGCGCCAATCTCGCCCGCGTCGCCGATCCGACCAAGCTAAAGGCCGAGGTGCGCATCGCCGAGACCCAGGCCAAGGACATTCAGATCGGCCAGATCGCTTCCATCGACACCCGCAACGGCATTGCCGCCGGACACGTCTCGCGCATCGATCCTTCCGTGCAGAACGGCACGGTCACGGTGGACGTCTCGCTCGAAGGCGAACTTCCCCGGGGCGCCCGGCCCGATCTCAGCGTCGACGGCACCATCGAACTCGAACGCCTTGACGACGTGATCTACGTGGGACGTCCGGCCTTTGGCCAGGAGCGCAGCACGGTCGGAATCTTTAAGCTCGATCCCGAGGGCGTCTATGCCACGCGCACCCAGGTCCAGCTCGGCCGGAGTTCCGTCAACACCATTGAGATCGTCAGTGGTCTTCACCCCGGTGACCGCGTCATTCTCTCCGACATGACCCAGTGGGATGCCAACGAACGCATCCGGCTGAATTAATCCTGCTCTCCGCCCGCCAACCTCCAACAAATCCACAACTTCGCGGCAATGCCGTGTGTGCTGTGCAAATCGCTTCATCGCCTCCGCCCCTCCATATGAATACTGAAACGAACGGCCAATCGCTCATCAAACTCGACAGCGTGACCAAGGTTTTCTTGACCGACGAGGTCGAGACCCACGCTCTCTCCGGCATTCACCTTGAGATTCTCAAGGGCGAATACGTCTCCATCGCCGGGCCTTCCGGTTGCGGTAAATCCACGCTCCTGTCCATCCTCGGGCTGCTCGACACCCCGACGGATGGGCAATACCTGCTCAACAGCCGCCCGGTGCAGGGGCTGTCCCTCGCCGAGCGGGCGCGCATCCGCAACCGCGAAATCGGTTTCATTTTCCAGTCGTTTAACCTGATCGGCGATCTCACGGTTTACGAAAACGTGGAGCTGCCGCTGACCTACCGCGGCATGCCCGCGAGCGAGCGCAAGCAGCGCGTCAACGAGGCGCTGGAGAAAGTCGGCATGGCCCACCGCTCGAAGCACCTTCCCTCACAGCTTTCCGGCGGCCAGCAGCAGCGCGTCGCCGTGGCCCGCGCCCTCGCCGGCTATCCGTCCGTGCTCCTCGCCGACGAGCCCACGGGCAACCTCGACTCCAAGAACGGCGATGCCGTCATGGACCTGCTGGAAAACCTCCACAAGGCCGGATCCACCATCGTGATGGTCACGCACGACGCCCGTTTCGCCCGGCATGCTGTGCGGTCCGTCCACCTTTTTGACGGTCGCGTGGTCGAAGAAAGCGCGATCACCAAGGAAGCGGAGAACTCCCTCTAAGCGGAACCGAGCCATCAGCGCCAGGCGGCAAGCCACAAGCCGGGAGCGATCACCGTGAGACGGCGGGCGGCGGCCCCAGGACCAGACCACGTCACTCCGGAAGCTCAAAGCTTACAGCCTGCCGCCTGAAGCTCTCCCCTCCCATGCTCGCTGACCTCCGTTTCGCCCTGCGCCAACTGGCCAAGTCCCCCGGCTTCACCGCCATCGTGCTGCTCACGCTGGCGCTGGGCATCGGCGTGAACACCTCGATGTATACGCTGGTCGATGTGCTGATGTTCCGCACCGTGCCGTTCTCGGAGCCCGGGCGGCTCGTCAGCGTCCTCGGCACCAACCCGCAGAACCGGCGCGACAACTTCGCCTTCGCGGAACTCGAGGAAATGCACGCGCAAGCCACGGGCCCGGACAAGGCGTTCGAATCGCTGACGACATTTTCGTACTGGAACAACACCCTGGCGGAGCCCAACCGGCCGGCGGAGCGCCTGCTGTCGCTCGACGCCACCGCCGACTTTTTCACGACGTTTCGCGCCCAGCCCATGCTCGGCCGCGCCTATACCGCGGACGAGGAGGTGCCGGGACGCAACCAAGTGGCGGTGCTCAGCTACCACCTCTGGCAGTCGCGCTTCGGGGGCGATCCCAACATCATCGGCCGCTCGCTCCGGCTCAACGCCGAGCAGGTCACCGTGATCGGCGTGATGCCGGACTCATTTGTCGCGCCGCTGTTTTTCGGTCCGGTGGACCTCTGGCGCCCGATCACGATTCCGCGCCACATCGTCGAGGACCGGAACAACCGCTTCTTCACCGCGGTCGGCCGCCTGAATCCCGGCGTCACGCCGTCCCAGGCGATGGCTCAGCTGGCGCCGCTCGCCGCCCGTTGGGCCAAGGATTATCCGCAGACCGGCAAGGACCGCGGCTTCAACCTGCTGCCGCCGCATGAGGCCGCCATGGACAGCACGAGCCGGTTCATCATCTGGCTGTTGTTCGGCCTCGGCGCCGCCGTGCTGCTGGTCGCCTGCGCGAACATCGCCAATCTCCAGCTCGCGCGGGCCACGGCCAACACCCGCGATCTCGCGATCCGCTCGGCGCTCGGCGCGTCCCGCACCCGGCTGATCGGCCACCAGCTCGTGGAATCCATGGTGCTTGCGGTTGCCGGGGGGGGATGCGGCGTGCTCGTCGCCGCATGGGTCAACGTGCTGCTCGGCCGGGCCATCCACATCAGCGACACCGACAGCCTGTCCCTGCCGATGAACGCTCCGATCCTCATTGCCGCGTTTCTGGTCTCCCTCCTCAGCGGCCTGCTGTTCGGTCTGATGCCGGCCTGGTTCGCCTCGCGCGGCGACATCGTCGCCACGCTCAAGCAGCAGACGCGCGGCTCCACCTCGGGTCGCGGGCCCCGCCTGATGCGCCACGCCCTGATCGTGAGCGAAGTCGCCATCGCCCTCGCGCTGCTGGGCGTGGCCGGCGTCATGATCCGGGGATTGGACGCCCTCCTGAGACGGAACAAGGGCTGGGATACCGACCGGGTGTTGGCGGCCAACATCCACCTGCCCGAGCAGTCCACCTACAATACCGAGGACAAGCGGCGCGCGGCGATCGACAAGCTCGCCCGCCGGCTGGCCCACATTCCCCAGGCCGAACACACCGGCATCTGCACGACCGCACCCCTGTTTGGATATTCCAAGACGGTGCCGATCCAGGTGCCGGGCCAGACGTCCGACGATCCCGCCAAGCAGCCCGCCGCCGGCTACACGATGATCGCGTCGGACTACTTCGCGACCCTGGGCATCCCGCTGCGCGAAGGCCGCCTATTCTCGCCCGACCTGAAGGCGGACAGCCCGCCGGTGGTCATCATCAACGAAACGATGGCCCGGCATTTCTGGCCGAACGAAAGCGCCCTCGGCAAGCGCATCGGCGACCGCCAGGGCGATCAGGTGGTCTGGCGCGAGGTGATCGGCGTGGTGGGCGACATCCAGTTCGCCCTGAACATCACCAACCCGCCCACGATGTTCCAGGTCTACAAGCCGATGGTGCACGAACCGTGGGGATACATGTTCCTCGTCGTGCGCGGACCGGTTCCGGCGACTTTCAAGAACGAGGTGCGCCGCGCGGTCGCCGACATCGATGCGGACGTCGCCGTGCAGGAAATGTATACGATCCCCGAGGCGGCGGATCGCTTTCAGCACAACCTGGTCGTCGTGAACCACACGCTCGTTGGTTTCGCCCTGCTCGGCCTGGCGCTCGCCGCGGTCGGGCTCTACGGCGTGATTTCCTACCTTGTCGCCCAACGCACCAATGAGTTCGGCATCCGCATCGCGCTCGGCGCCAAGCCTCGAAACGTGCTGGGACTGGTGCTCCGCACGGGCGTGCGGCTCACCCTCATCGGCCTCGCGATCGGCAGCGCGCTCGCCTACCTGCTGAACCGCGCTTTGCAGGCGTCGATGCCGCTCATGGCCGGCTCGGATCCGGCCACGATCGCCCTGGTGGCGCTCCTGTTGTTCGCCGTCGCCCTCCTCGCCTGCTGGATTCCCGCGCAGCGGGCGACCCGGATCGATCCACTCGAGGCGCTGCGGGCGGAGTAAATCGTACTCATTCTCAAGGTCATTTTCGTTCCCCTGCTGCCAGCGCACACACCGGACCAGAAGAAAGAGCAAGAGAGCAAGAATGACCATCCACCCTAACCCGCTGCCCGGAAGCTTGCCGCTTACCGCTTAAAGCCGACAGCTTTTGCCATCATGCTCACCGAACTCCGCTTTGCCCTCCGCCAGATCGCAAAATTTCCCGGCTACACGGCGACGGTGGTGCTTACCCTCGCCTTCGGCATAGCCGTCAACACGCAAATCTTCGCCATCGTCAGCGCGTTTTTCCTGCAGCCGATGCCGGTGCGCGATCCCGATCGGCTCACGGTGATCGTGGAGCGAAACGACTTGTTCAACCTTCCGCTCCAGATCTCGTTCCTCGATTTTCAGGACATTCGCGCCGGGTCCAAGGCGCTCACGGACCATGTCGCGTTCTTCCCGAGCGCGGCTCACGTCGGCGTCAAGGGCCGATCCCCTGAGCGAGTTTGGATCGAGGCCGTGACCCCCGACGCCTTTTCCAAGCTCGGCGTCGGCGTGGCTCTCGGCCGTCCGCTTCAGGCCTCCGACGGCGAGATGCCGCCCGGCACGCCCGTCGCGGTGCTGACCCACCGGTACTGGCAGAACCATTTCGGCAGTGATCCCGGGTTGATCGGCAGCACGGTGCAAATCGACGGGAAGCCGTTCACGATCGTCGGCGTCGGTCAGCCGGGATTCGAAGGGTTCGCCTGGTCGATGTCCGTCAGCCTGTTCGTGCCCTCGGGCACACTGCCGCTCCTGCGCGCCGGCGGAGCCGACCTCTTCAAGTACCGCTCGGCGATCGCCTGGCGCGTGCTCGCCTACCTGCGCCCGGGCGCGACCATCGCTGAGGCGAACGCCGAGCTCGACGTGTTTGCCAAGCGCTTCGGGAAGGATTTCCCGGACGAGCCCCATAATCTACGCTTCCAGGCCGTGCTCGAACAGCATGCGCGGCCCGATCCCTCGGCGATGGACTTTGCACCCGTTTTCAGCGCGCTGTTCGCCGGGCTCGTGGTGATGGTGCTGCTCATCGCCTGCGCCAACGTCGCCAATTTGATGAGCGCGCACGCGCTCAGCCGCGAGAGGGAGCTGGTCGTCCGCGCCGCGCTCGGCGCCACGCGCACCCGCCTGATCCGCCAGCTTTTGATCGAGAGCCTGGTGCTGGCCGTCATCGCCGGCTTCTGCGCCTATTGGCTTGTATGGTGGGGAGGAGACTCGCTGCGCGGACTGATGTCGCAAGACGACATTCCGGTGCGGCAGGAACACACGCTGGGCTGGCGGGTATGGATCTTCACCGGCGTGATCTCGCTGGTGGCCGGCATCGCCTCGGGCTTGTTCCCTGCCCTGCGGTGCTCGCGCGTCGACCTGAACGAAGGCCTCAAACAGGGCGGTCGCCACACTGCCGGTGGCGGCCATCGCATGCGCAACCTGCTCGTCGGTGGGCAGGTGGCCGCGTCCTGCGTCGTGCTGATCGCCTCCGCGCAATTCCTGCGCGGCTTGCAGGCCTGCCGCGATCTCAACCTCGGCTTCCGCGCCGACCGGCTGATCATGGTTTCTTTCGACCTCGGCTTGCAGGGATACGATCAGGCCCGAGGCCTGCGCTTTCAGAAACAGCTTCTCGAACGTGTCGAAGCGCTCCCGGGAGTGGAATCCGCCGGCTTCACGCAACACGTACCGTTTGGGAACAACATCATGATGCGGCAGCATTGGCCCGACAATCCGACGGCGCCCGTACCTGACGGCCACATCAATGTCGCGTTCTCGGCCGTGACGCCGGGATTCGTCAAGATGCTCGGAATCCCCTTGCTGCGCGGCCGCGATCTCGTGGCGCAGGACAACGATGAGCGCGCCCCGCTCGTCGCCGTCATCAACGACGCCATGGCGAAGGCCTTCTGGCCGGGAGCCAATCCGATCGGCCAGCACTTTCACCGCGACTGGCAGGGCGGGCCGCCAATCGAAGTGGTCGGCGTCGTGGCGACGGGCAAGTACGTGATGCTCACGGAAGCGCCCCGACCGTACTACTACACCCCGTTCGCCCAGTTCTACGGCATGCCTGCCAGCCTGGTGGTGCGGACGGCGGGGAGTCCGTACGGACTTGCATCGAGTCTGCGCGAGGCTGTGCGCCAGCTCGATCCTGACTTGCCGATCTACAGCCTGCTCACGTTTGACGAACATATGGCGTCGAGCGCGCTGGCGCTCATGCCGCTCCGCGCGGGCGCAACCCTGGCAGGCGTCCAGGGAGCGATCGGACTGCTGCTCGCCATCCTCGGGCTCTATGCCGTGGTGTCCTACGGTGTGACGAGCAGGACGCGCGAGATCGGCGTTCGGATGGCGCTCGGGGCGACCGGCCCCGACGTGCTTCGCCTCGTCGCCCGCGAAGGATTGCGGCTCACCCTCACGGGCCTCGGCGTCGGACTAGCCTTTGCGCTCGGCCTGTCGTTCATCCTCTCGCGCGTGCTCTTCGGTGTGCACACGGTCGACACCGTGGCATTCCCGGCGGTGATCACCCTGCTTGTCGCGACCGCCGCATTCGCCTGCTGGCTGCCCGCGCGTCGAGCGACGAGAGTCGACCCTGTCATCGCCCTGCGGGCGGAGTGAAATGTGCAGTAGCGAGCACCGAGTAGTGAGAAGCGAGCATCCCAATCAAACCCTTTCCTCCACCAAGCGCGCGCCAACGTCTGCTCTACTCGCTACTCACTACTGACTACTCGCTACTCGCTACTTTGCCCATGACCGACCTTCGCTTCGCCCTTTGCCGGCCCACCAGCTCGTCACGCCTCATCGCCGCATGCGGGCTTGCCTGTCTATTTCTCGGACTATCG
>DASRKV010000174.1:0-12270 GCA_035648795.1 Opitutaceae bacterium | reverse complement strand
ACCTGGAGAAGAGGCCGCGCCATTCCGGGTGTTACTTGAAACGCGAGGGCTGAAGATAAAGGGTTTTAAGTATTTCGTTCGGGGGGCAGGCAAAGGACGGGCAGGCTGGTGCGAGATCGCGCACAAGCTGCGACGGGAGTTTCCCGGGGCCTGCCACCACGTGCGGAACCGGGGCAGCTATCGGATCGGCTTGGCCAGGACCGTCCTGGATCGATCAGAACAGATTCATCTAGCCTGAAGGGTGACGGGCGACACGGCCGTACGCCGATCGGGCGGCTATGGGCCACGCCCGAAAACTCCTAACGCGAATTCCGCCTGGCGGATCAGTCGCGGTTCCGGGGTTTTGGCAGACGAGTTTGTTTCGATCATGGATATTCGGATTGCGAGTCTCCCTTCACCGTTCCGGGTTCCGGCGTCACCAGGGCGGGTTGGCAGAAATGGCATTTGCCGAACGGCGCGGCTTCGGTTCACAGTCTCGTCGTTCCCGCGCCGTTTCCTCCTCATGCCGCCCGCCTCGCGACCTCCCGCCGTCGATCGACTCATTCAACGCCTCCAATGGGACGACCTGGATGTCGCCTATCTGCGCCGCCTGGTGGAAATCGCGCGCGATGAGGATCTCGCCGGTCTCGGCCTGCGCCGGCGGCCGGTGCGCACCGGCGACCTTTCGACAGCCAGCGTGACCGGCCACCCCCGGCAGAGCGCCGCCGTCCTCGTCGCCCGTGAGCCATTGATTGTTTGCGGGCTGGGTTTGGTGCCCCTGGTCCTGTCGGCTTTTGGCGGCCGGGTGGCGACGCAGTTCAGCGTGCGCGATGGCGCCGCGGTTTCGCTGGGCGGCCTGCTCGCCACCCTCCATGGCGATCCGCGCGTCCTGCTGGCCGCCGAGCGCACCCTGCTGAACTTCCTCCAACGCCTCAGCGGAATCGCGACGCATACCCGGCGTCATGCGGTCGCACTCGGTTCCGGCCGCACGCGGCTGCTCGACACCCGCAAGACCACCCCCGGCTATCGCATGCTCGAAAAATACGCGGTGGCCTGCGGCGGCGGCTGGAACCACCGCCTCGGCTTGTTCGACCGGGTGATGTTAAAGGACAACCATCTCGCGCTGCTTGGTTTCGCCGGGAAAAGCGGGCCGACCGACGGGTCCCCCGCCGCGGCCAGTGCCGGCCGGCTGGCGGCGGCCGTGATTGCGGCCCGGCAGACCGCCCCCGGCCTGCCCGTGGAAATCGAGGTCGACCGCCTCGACCAGATCCCGGCGGCTCTCTCCGCCGGCGCCGACGTGATTCTGCTCGACAATTTCACGGTGCCGCAGCTTCGGCGGGCCGTCGCCCGGATCGGCGCGCGAGCCTTCACCGAAGCCAGTGGCGGAGTCACCCTGCGGGCCCTGCGACACCTGCGCGGCCTCGGGCTCGATTTCGTTTCCACCGGCGCCCTGGTGCACCACAGCGTCTGGACCGACATCGGGCTGGACTGGCAGACGTGAATTCCCCCGAATTCATCATCCTCTGCGAGCTGCTGGATCATGATCCGGCTTTCGTCTCGGGGACTGCCCTGGCCCGCCAACTGGGCATGAGCCGCGTCGGGGTCTGGATGCACATGCAGAAGCTGCGGGCGCAAGGCTTCGAATTGGAGGCTGTGCGCAACCATGGCTACCGCATCCGTCAACATCCGGCTGAGCTCAATCCCTTGCTGGTGCAGGCCTACTTGAAGCCGCGCCGGCAGCCGGTCGACCTGCTGTGGTTGCCGGAAACCGACAGCACCAATGCCGAGGCGGAGCGCCAGCTCGCGGCCGCCCGGCCCACGCCGTTTGTCGTGCTGGCGCGGCAGCAGAGCCTCGGCCGCGGTCGTTTCGGCCGCGTCTGGCACAGCGCGGGCCACGGCAATCTTTACGCCAGCTTCGTCTTTCGCCCGCGCCTGGAGCCCGGGCGGATGACCACGTTCACCCTATGGATGGGCGCCAATCTGTGCGAACTCGTGGCCAACTTCTGCCGCATCCAGCCCGGCCTCAAGTGGCCCAACGACCTGTATTTCGAAGGGCGGAAGTTCGGCGGAATGCTGACCGAGGCCCGGGTCGACGCCGACCAGATTCGCGACCTCGTCTTCGGCCTGGGCCTGAACGTCAACCATCCGCCTGATTCGCTGCCGCCGGCCCTCGCCCGGCAGGCCACCAGCCTCGCCGCCAGCACCGGCCAGCCGGTGGATCTCAACCGCCTCACCGCCGCGGTCGTGGGCCGCGTGTTCTCCGCCTACGAACAGTTCGTCGAGGGCGGCCATCGGGACGCGTTCGCCGACCTGTGGAACCGCTACGATCTGCTGCGCGGCAAGACCGTGACGCTCTTGCAAGGCTCACGCCGGGTCACGGGAATCGCCGGCGGCATTGACGACGAAGGCTCCTTGCTCATCCGCGGCGAGAACGGCCGCCCCCAGCGCTTTTCGGCGGGTGAAGTGACATTGGGGAAGATCTAGTTTTCCTCCGGCGGCCTGGTTCGTCTGCCCGGCTCTTTACTTATTCTCCAATTCGCCTTGGACTCTTCCTTTCCCATTTTCGCCCTTCGCTTCTGCATCTCCGGCGAGCCGCCATGCTGCTCTGCATCGACATTGGTAATACGCACACCCATTACGGCGTCGTCGCCCACGGTCAGGCCCTGTTCCAGCGGGACCTGACGACGCGCGCGATCGATCATCCGTCGGAGGGCTTCGGTCCGATCCTGGACCGCCTGGTCGTGGAACATCCTGGTCTGGAGGGCGCGGCTTTCTGCTCCGTGGTCCCGACGGCGACAAAGCTGCTGGGCCGGGTGTTCGAGCTCCACCGGTTCGCCCGGCCGCTTTTTCACCTGACCGCCGACAAACAGTTGGGCGTTCCCCTGAGTTATCCCAAACCGTGGGAGATCGGCGAAGACCGCCTGGCCAACGCCGCCGGCGCCCAGGTGTTCTGCGGCACTCCGGCCATCGTCATCGACCTGGGCACGGCCGTCACGTTCGACATCGTCACGCGCTCCCGCGGTTACGAAGGCGGCATCATTGCGCCGGGGCTGGATGTGATGCGCCGCTACCTCCACGAGCAGACGGCGCTGCTGCCGTTGCTGGACGACTCGCTGGACGTGCCCGGCGCCATCGGCCAATCCACCGTCGAGGCGATGCGGATCGGCACCGTCATCGGGATGGGCGGCATGATCCAGGCCCTGCTCGCCGCCGTGCTGGCCGAGCTGGGCCGCCGGGGCGAATCCCTGCCCCGGGTGCTCGCCACCGGCGGCTCCGCCGCGCTGCTGGAGAAGACGCTGCAGCCTCCGGCCACCGTGGTCCCCGATCTCACCCTCCGCGGCCTCGCGGCGGCTTGGCGGCTCAACCCGCCGATGTAACCTTGATTGCGGCGCGTTGTCCATCAGTCTGCTTCTGCTCGCATGTCCACGACCGATTCAAATCCTCCGCCGCTCACCATCGAGGTCGAACACCTGGTCAGAACCTACGGCGGAGTGGCGGCGGTCGACGATGTGAGTTTCACGGTGCGCCGCGGCGAGATCGTCGGTCTGCTCGGGCCCAACGGCGCCGGGAAGAGCACCACGCTGCGCATTCTCACCGGATTTCTGCCCGCCACGTCCGGCATCGTGCGGATTTGCGGCATCCCCGTCGCCTCGCGGACGGACGATGCCAAACGCCACATCGGTTACATGCCCGAGAACAACCCGCTGCCCGAGGACATGCGGGTCAACGAGTACCTCTACTACCGCGGCCGGCTGAAGGAGATCGGCCGCGAAAAACTCCGGACGCGGCTCGACGAGGTGCTCGAGTTGTGCGACCTGAAACGGATCCAGCACCGCATCATCGGCAAGCTCTCCAAAGGCATGCGGCAGCGGGTCGGCATCGCCGAATCCATCCTCGGCGAACCGGACGTGATCATCATGGATGAGCCGACCATCGGTCTCGATCCCCACCAGATCCTCATCGTCCGCGACCTGATCGGCGGCCTGCGCGGCCGGATGAGCGTCATCATTTCCAGCCATATCCTCCCGGAAATCGAGGTCACCTGCGATCGCGTGTTGATCATCAACGGCGGGCGGATCGTGGCCCAGGGCACGCCGGCCGAATTGCGCCGGGAAGTCCTTGGCCTCAGCCACTACGAGGTTCACCTGGCGGGAGATCTTGCGGCGCTGCCGGCGGTGCTCGCGCAAGTCGAACCCACGCTGGTCATCGCGTCCACCGCCGGCCCCGACGCGGACGGCTTCCACCACGCCACGTTCACCACCACGCGCGACGAGGAACTGGGCGAACCGCTGCTCCGGGCGCTCGCGGCCCAGTCCTTTCGCGTCCGGTCGTTCAGTCGCACCCAGCCCACGCTGGAAGATGTGTTCCTGGCCGCGACCAAACGGAGCTGGGATGTGGTCGATCTGCCCAACGCCGCCAGCCGCAAGCCGGAAGGCGGAGGCCGGAAATGAACCCGGTCCGCCGTCTCGTGGTCCCATAGTCCTGCCTTCGTTTCCTTTCCATGCGCCATTTCCTCACGATTTTCAGCCACGAGGTCCGCATGTTGCTCGTCAACACGAGCACCTACCTGGCGGCGGTGGTCTTCCTCTTTGTCATGGGGTTCATTTTCACGTTCCTGCTCGAGGTGTACAGCGAGGCGGCGCAGGAGACGTCGCCGGCCTACGACTTTTTCCGCCTCTTCCTGGGCTTCGCGGTCTTCATCGTGGTGCCGCTGACGACGATGAAGAGCTTCTCCGAGGAACGGCGCCTGGGCACGCTGGAGACCTTGCTGACGACGCCGGTTTCCACCGCCGAGGTCGTGCTGGGAAAATACGGCGCCGCCTACTTCATTTACCTGCTCCTCTGGGGCTCGACCGCCGGGTTGTTCTACCTCCTGCATCACTTCGCGACCGATCCCCGCCTGCTCGATCCCGGCACGCTGATCGGTGGCTACGTTTACATCGCCGTCTCCGGCCTGTTGTTCGTCGCCATCGGGGTCTTCGCCAGCGCGCTGGCGCGCAACCAGGCCGTGGCGCTCGTCCTCGCCCTCGCCCTGCTCTTTCTCCTCATCTTCGGCACGAAGCTGTCGCTCGACATCCAGTTTCTGCAACTCGAAGCCCTGCGTCCCGTGCGTGGCGCGCTCGACTACGCCCAGGTCTTCCAGCACCTCGATGATTTCAGCCGCGGCATCATCGACACCCGGCATCTGTTCTTCTACTTCACCGGCACCGCGCTGACGCTCATCCTCACCATCCTGGGGGTCGAGGCGAGACTGCTCCACAACTAACCGCCCCCATGCTGCCGATCGAGAGCTACCGTGCCGCCCGCTGGCTCCGGACCACCAACCTGGTGCTGCAGGCCGTCTTTTTTCTCACGCTGTTTGCCGGCCTCAACTACCTGGCGCTCCATTACCACTGGCGCTTCGACCTCAGCCAGCACCGCCGCTACTCGCTCTCCCCCGAGACGGTCTCCTATCTGCGGGAGCTGACCCGGCCGGTGCGCATCGTCGTCACGCTGACGCCGGATTCGGACAATGCCGACGCGGTCCAGGCCTACCACGACGTGCAGAATCTGCTGCGCGAGTACGTCTACATCACCGCGGGCAATTATGACGCCCGGGCCGACCGCGACGGCCGGATCAAGGTGGATTACCTCGACGTCTACAAGAACCGGCGCGAGGCGGATGCGCTCGGGGTCGACCAACCCGACGTGATCCTGTTTCTCTGCCCCCCCGACAATCGCCGCACGGTGAGACTCAATGAGCTCTATGAGTACACGAATGGCCGCCGCACCTCGTTCAAGGCCGAGCAGACGATCACCGCCGCCCTCCTCGATGTTTCCAACCCGGAAAGAAAGAAGATCTGTTTCCTGACCGGCCACGGCGAGATGAGTCCGGACGATGTGAGTCCCGTGCGCGGCCTGTCGGTGTTGCGCGAGGAACTCCGTCTCCGCAACTTTGACGTCGAGGGTCTCGATCTCTCCATCACCCGGCGCGTGCCGGAAGGCGTCGATCTCATCCTCATCTGTTCGCCGCAGGGACGCTTCCAGCCGTTCGAAGAGGAACTGCTGCGGCAGTACCTGACCACCCGCGCCGGCCGGATCATTCTGACGCTCGACCCCGCACACGATTGCGGCTTGAACAACCTCTTTTACGACTGGGGGGTGCGCGTCGACGACGACGTGATTCTCGACACCAATCCCGAATTCATCACCGACAACAGCGACCTGATGATCCGCAACCGCGATGCGAGCCATCCCGTCACTAAATCCCTGGTCGACTATAATCTCCCGCTGCGCATCAGCCTGCCGCGCTCGGTCCGGCCCGATCCCGACCGGCCGCCGGATCGCGCCCTCAAGGTCACCGTCCTGGCTGCTTCCTCCCCGGGCTCCTGGGGCGAATTCGGCTTTCGCGTGCAACCGTCGCCCGTTTTCGATGCCGGATCGGACCTGCGCGGTCCACTGGGAATCGTGGTGGCCTCGGAACGGGTCAGCCCCGGCTCCATGCCGCTCAGCGTGCCCGGAGGGCGCCTGATCGTCATCGGCTCGGGGGACATCTTTTCCAACCGCCGCCTGGCTGACTCCGGGTGCCAGGCCCTCTCGCTCAACGCCGTCAACTGGGCCGTGGATCGGGACACCCAGCTGCATTTCCCCCCGCGTCCGATCGAACGATTCCAACTGTCCCTTTCGCAGGAGCAACTCGCCAAACTCCGGCTGGGGCTCCTCTTTGCCCTGCCCGGTGTGGCCGGTTTGCTCGGTTTTGTGGTCTATTGGACGCGCCGCCGCTAAGAAAGAGCTGAAAGACTGAACCGACACTCACCGTTTTTTCCGATCCTGCTTTCCGCCCTTCAGCGTTCAGCCTTTCAGTCTTTCAACTCTCAGCCCTTCCGCTCTTCAGTCTTTCAGCCTTTTCCCTCATGCGCACCAAAGTCACCCTCGTGCTGCTTCTGCTGAACGTGGTCCTCTTTTTCTTTATCTTCACCTTCGTGCGCAAGTGGCAGACCGACACGTTGTGGGAAGAAAGCCGGATGCGCGTCCTCGGGCCGGAGGCGGCCACCATCCAATCGTTCGAAATCGCCGGGGGCCGCCTCGCCGAACCGGTTCGCCTCGAGAAACGACCGGAGGGCTGGATGATTACCCAACCGATCGAGTGGCCCGCCAACCCGTATGCCGTCAACCGGATCCTGAATGAGTTGATGCTGCTCGATCACTTCACCAGCTTTCTCGTCAAGGACCTTTCGAAGAGCGGCCTGTCGCTCGCCGATTACGGCCTGGATAAACCCCAGCTCACCCTCACGTTCACCTCCGGCGTGGACAGCGGGGCCGCCGGGAACGGGCCTTCCGTCCCGCTCAAGACCGTCACGCTGCGCATCGGGGACGCGACCAAGGTGGGCAACCGCCTCTATGTCCTGTCGCCGGACGGCGGGCGCATCCACGTCGTGCGCCGCAGTCTGGCCGACAGCCTTGCGCTCACGCTGAACCAGCTCCAGGCCGACACCATCTTCAACATCCCGCTCTTCGAGGTCCACTCGTTCAATCTCCAGACCAGCGCGCCCACCAATCTGCGCATCCGCCTGCGTCGCGCCGGCTCCCGCTGGGCGTTTGAAGCGCCCATCCTCGCGCGGGCGGACCGCGTGAAGGTGGAACTCGCCATCAACGACCTGAACGCGCTGCATACCCGGACTTTTCTCGACGCCGCGGCGGTGCCCGCGCCGGATCGAACCGGCCTCAACAATCCCGCCTTCCGGCTCACCCTCGAAGGCAACGGCCGCCGCGAGACGCTGTTGCTCGGTAATCCGGTGCCCGCCAAGGAGGCGACCCCCGGAACCAAAGCGGCGACCGAGGAAACCCCGCCCGAACCGGTCACGGAGTATTACGCGAAGATGGACGACCGGGAGCCGGTCTTCACCGTCCAGTTTTCCGACCGGCTCTTTGCCACGCTGCGCAATTCCCAGGAGGAACTGCGCGACAAACACCTGCTCAGCTTCGATCCCCGGGCGCTGACCTCCCTCACGCTGGCCGCGCCGAACCAGCCCGAATTGACCCTCCAACGACTCGGAAACCCCGAACAGCCGCAGGAATCCGATCCGTGGCAGATCGTCACGCGCGCGGCGGACCAGGCGCCCCAAACGCTGCCCGCCGAGCTTCCGCTGGTCCAGCGGGTCATCCAGAAACTCAGTTCGCTCCAGGCGCTGAAGTTTCTCCGCGACGCTCCCCAGAACATCGAACTCGAAAACTGGGGCTTCAACCGCCCCGAACGCAAAATCACGCTCAATTTTTCCAACAAGGGCGCGTTCGCCGAGGGCGGCTCCGCGGCCGCGCTCCCGTCGTCGGTGACCCTGCTGATCGGCATCGCCAGCGAGCGCGAAGGCCTCGCTTATGCCAAGCTCGACAACGAGCAATTCGTCTATCTCGTCGATCCCGACATCCTGCGCGAGTCGCCGGTCGCGGTCCGCTATTATCGGAACCGCCTGCTTCGTGAACTCCCCGCCGGCGCCCGGATCACCGGCCTGTCTCTCAAGGATACCGCGACCAAGACCGAGCTCTTCGGGCGCCGGCTGGCCGACGGCGAAACCTGGAATCAGGCGCTCGCGACGGAACCGGAGGCAAAGCGGTCCGCGCTGCTGGCCATTCTGGATCAACTGGGCAGTCTGCGCGCCAAGAGCTTCGTGATCGACTCGTTCCCTCCCGCGGTGGAGATCGCGGGCGAGATGCGTCCCTGGAAATACACCCTGGAGGCCACGATCTCCCTGGTGGGCGGCACCGGCGGACAGACCGACGCGATCACCCTGTTCTTCACCGAACGCACCGGCGGCGGCACGCAATTTGCCGGCTCGCCCGGTTTCAATGTGGTCTTTGAGGCCGACCAGAAGCTGCTCGACGCGCTCTTCACGCTGACCCATGGCCCGCGGGAGCCCGAACCAGCCTCGCCCGCGGCAGCCGCGGTCGAAGCCGCGAAACCGGCGGTCCATTGACGCTGACGCGGGCGATGAATTTCAAGCGGTCCATGCTGTTCGCCCTGCGCTGGTGCGGCTCCTGCGCCCTGCTGGTTGCCTGCTGGGTGGTCTGGCTGGTGCTGATCGCCGGACTCGGGCTGCAAGTCTGGATCGTCGCGCACCGCGAGCTGGAACTGCCCGATTTCGCCCTGCGCGCTCTGGAACGCCGTCTGGCCGCCTCGGAGATCAGGGCGCGTTTTGGCCGCGCCGTCCTTGATCCCACCGGGCGTGTTTTGTTCGAGCAGGTCCAGCTTTTCGGTCCCGATCGATCGGTGCCGCTGGTCACCGTTCGTGCCGCCTACGCCAGCCTGGAATTCTGGCCGCTGTTGATCGGCGACATCCGCGTGCATGAGATCCGTCTCACGGGTCTGGACCTGCGGGTGCCCGCGATGTTGTCGCCCTCCGGCACCGACGAAGCGGTGGTGAGCGACCTCGATGGCGTCTTCCAGGCGCAGGGGGCCGACTACTCGATCGCGGTGTGCACCTTTCGCGTCGCCGGAGTGGCGGTGACGAGCCGGGGGCGATTCCACCTCCCCGAGGGAATCCGTTCCCGGCCGGGTTCACTGCGGCTGCTTGACCTCCTGCTCGAGCGCTACCTCAGGGCGGGCCGCAAGCTCGTCGCGATTCAGCCCCAGATCGATGCCCTGGAGGAGCCGCGTCTGCAGTTGACGCTCACGCCGTCGCCGGATTCCGGAGCCGTGGTTGAAGCCGAGCTCCTGGTTGACTCCTCCCATCCGGAGGCCTCCTGTCGCGTGCAGCATGGCCGGGCTCGCACGGTGTTCCCGTTGCTGGGCGCCGCCCCGGTGGCCACCGAGGTCACGATCGATGCGGAGCGGGTGGCCTGGAAAGAGCAGGCACAGGTGGCGCGGCTGCATATCGCTCTGGCGGGTTCCCTCGTCCCCGACCGTTTTGTGTTCACGCCGCAGCGGGCGTGGCTGACCGCAGCCGGAGGCAGTGCGATGGGCCTCTCCTTTGACGCTCCCGCCGCCGAACTGGCGGTGGCGGAATGGCCCCGCGTGCAAGGTGACGTGGTGCTGCGGGCCGGTGGAGCACCCCTGGCGGCGCGGATCGACGTCGAGACCAAGCGGGCCGAGGGCCGGATCGATGTTTCCGCGTCGCTGACCCCGGAACTGCTCCGCCTCGGCGCCGCCAGATTCGGGCTGACGCCGGCCAAATGGGTGACGCTGAGCGAGCCGGCGTCGCTGCAGGCCAGGGTCGATTTGGCGGAAGGTTGGAGGCTGGCGCGCGCCGAGGGTGACCTCTCGGTCCGCCATGCGCTGGCCCACGACGTCTCGATCGACGCGGCGGGCGGGCACATCGTCTACGCGGGCCACGGCCTCCAGGTCACGGATCTGACATTGTTCCAGGGCGACAACGCGGCCTACGGATCCTACGCGATGGACACGGCCACGCACGAGTACCGCTTTCTGCTCCACGGCCGCCTGCGTCCCCTGGACATCTCCGGCTGGTTCAAGGACTGGTGGCCGCGTTTCTGGCGCAGCTTCGACTTTGCGGCCGCGCCTCCCGCCGCTGACGTTGACGTCACCGGCCGATGGGGCACGGCGCAGGAAACCGTCGTCTTTTGCCATGCCGATGCCGTGCAGCCGGGCATCCGCGGCGTGCCATTTGACCGGGTGCGGACGACGCTCTTTTTCCGTCCCAACTACTTTGAGGTGTCCGAGTTCAACGTGGAGCGCGCGGGCCATGCCGGCCGGGGATCGTTCACCGTCGCGGTCGATTCCCAGAATTCGACGTACCGCACGCTGGAATTCGACGCCGAGTCCGATCTCGAGGTGGCCGCGTGCGCCCGGCTCTATGGCCCGGCGGGCACCGCGCTCGCTGCTCCCTTCCAGTTCACCGAGCCGCCCACGGTGCGCCTCGCCGGTCATTTCGACGGCCCGGCCGCCCCCGGCGGGCCCCACACCCGGATGCATTTTACGGTGGCAGCGGACAGCCGATTCGCCATCGACGGTTTTCCCCTGGACAAACTGAAGTTTTCCGCGAACTACCACGATGGCGACCTGGAGCTGCAGGATATCGAGGCGGGGGTCGCGGGCGGCGCGGCCACGGGCCGGGCGCAAGTCGAGGGGCCGCCCGAAGCGCGCACGGTCGCCTTCGACGCCAAGCTGGGCGGAGCCGACCTGGCCCGCGTCATCACGATCTTCGATGAGCTTCAATCCGCGGGAAAGCCGCCGGGCGCCGAACGGCCCAAAGAACGGCTGCTGCGCCGTGCCTCGAGCGGCCACCTCGATGGCCGGCTGGCCGCTTCCGGCCGGCTCGGGCAGCCGTTCAGTTTTCATGGCGACGGCCAGTTGACCGTCACCGGGCAGGAGCTCGGCGAAATCCATCTGCTCGGATTGCTCTCCGAGATGTTGAGCAAGACGCTGCTCAACTTCACCTCGCTGCGCCTCGACACCGCCCAGGCAAATTTCCGGCTGGAAGGCAACAAGGTGGTCTTTTCGCAGGTCAAATTGCAGGGTCCGCGCGCTTCGATCGACGCCAAAGGCGACTATCTGCTTGAGACGAGGATGCTCGATTTCAACGCCCGTATTTTCCCTCTGCAGGAGAGCAAGTTCGTCCTGGCCGACGCGCTGGGCGCTCTGCTCACGCCGCTTTCGAATGTCCTCGAGCTGAAGCTCACCGGGCCGCTGGAGAAACCGTCGTGGGCCTTCACCTTTGGCCCGACCAATCTTCTGCGCACGCTCACCCGCCCGCTCAACGGCGGGCCACCCGCCCCGAACGGAGCGTCGCCGTCGTCGACTGCTCCGCCCCTGGCGCCGCAGAAGTCTCCCTAGCGAGGCGCCGCCCCGGAGCAGGCTGACTTTCGCGGAATCGCCGGCGACTTCAGGCTGACGGAGACCTGGGCAGGCACCCCCGTGTGCCGATTGCCTCAGGGTATTGAATGGCCTGGAGCTGCGCTTCGCCGGTTCACAGCTGCCGTCGGAACGCCTCCATCTCCGTCGCCCGCGAGGGATCATCCCGGAGGTTGATTTCCTCGCCGGGATCCCGCTCCAGGTCGAAATACATCCACGGCACACCGTCCGCCGTTAGCACAAGCTTGCGGGTGCGGGTCCGCCCCCCCCGCCACACGCGGTCGCATTGACGCGGCAGCCGCACGACGCTGGGCATCGAGATCTTCTGGAGCTCCGCCCCGACCGCCGGGTCTTCGCCTCCGGCCCAACGCAACGTCAGGTCGGAGAGGTCAACCAGCGACACCAGCCCCGGATCCCGAATCCCGCGCCCGATGCCCCCGGCGCCCGGACCGCGCACGAGCAAAGGGACCCGCACACTTTCCTCATACGGCCAGCCTTTGCGGAAC
>DASRKV010000173.1:0-3943 GCA_035648795.1 Opitutaceae bacterium | reverse complement strand
CTCGGCACGTTCGACCAAAGCCCGCGCGTCTGGCGGCTGCGCGGCGCGCACTTTGTCATCGAGCGGCCCGCGCCCGGCCTCATCCACACGGATGGCGAGACGCACGCGACCGCGGCCACAGTGAATATCGCCGTCCGCCCGCGCAGCCTGCGTCTGCTGGTGCCCGCCGCCTGCCGGATCGCCTCCGCCCCTTTGCCGCCCTGCCCCTCCGAACCATGGAAAAGAAACGCCTCAGAGTTCGCACGGTGATCATCTCCGACGTCCACCTCGGCACGACCGACTGCAAGGCGCGCGAAGTGAATCATTTCCTGCGCAACGTGCGCTGCGAAAAACTCATTCTCAACGGCGACATCATCGACGGCTGGCAGCTCCGCCGCTCCGGCCATTGGACCAAGGCGCATACCCGGTTCATCCGCCTCGTGCTCAAGATGCTCGAAAAACGCGACACGCGCATCATCTATGTTCGCGGCAATCATGACGACGTCCTGGCGGCCTTTTTGCCGCTGGAATTCGAGCACCTCTGCGTGGTCGAGGAGCACATCCACGAAGGCTTGCGCGGCCGCTATCTGGTGCTCCATGGCGACGTGTTCGACACGGTCACGAAGAACTTCGCATTTCTTTCCCACTTCGGCGACTGGGGCTACCAAGTCCTCCTGAAAATCAACCGCGCCTATAACGTCTGGCGGGCCTGGCGCGGCAAGGAGTACTGGTCGCTGAGCAAGGCGATCAAGGCCCGCGTCAAGTCCGCCGTCAGTCACGTTTCCAAGTTCGAAGACCACATCGCCCAACTGGCCCATGACCGTCAATGTGTCGGCGTGATGTGCGGGCACATCCACACGCCCGCCGACAAGATGATCGGCAACATCCACTACTTGAATTCCGGTGACTGGATCGAGTCGCTGACGGCGATCGTCGAACACTACGACGGGCGGTTTGAACTGGTCGACTACCCGAGCTTCCTCCGGGAGTATCCCATGCCGGCGGAGGAGCCGGCTCTGGAATCCATCCCCGAACCCGCCGAGGTGTAACGCTGCCGGTCGCGAATTGTGGGGCGGGGTCGCCGAACCCCGCTGGCCAGCCAGCGCCGCTCACGCCGCACGCTTTTACCCGCCTCTCGCTTCTCGATGCTCGCTTCTTGCTACTCCACGCCAAACCGGAAGAAGTCGTGATATAGGACGATTTTGAAATCGGCCGTGTCCTTCACGTAAAAGCGGACATCGTACGGTCCGGCGGGAAGCGCGATGCCGAATGTCGCCAGATATGATCCGCGGGAATCCGTCGTCACGGTCTGAAAATCGAAGTATTTCTCCTGCTCGTTGCCGGGTACGGAATCGACCAGGTTGGCGTTCCCCGCGAGTTTCGGATTTCCGTTGAGGGTCAGGATGTACGGGTGGTCGGGAAGCAGTCCTTCCAGGGCGACCCGCACGGCCAATCCGCCGCGGAACGAGCCGTGAAACTGGATTCCACCCGAGGCACCCGGAACCAATCGACCCCACTGGGGAAAGGCGGTGAGCTCAAGCGGAGCCTCAAAAACGGCCGGATGGTCCAGGTCGGCTTGGAAGGCCCGGTAGAAGGCGGCTTTCGCCGGGCCTTCCGGAAACGGCATCGACGGTTGCAGAACGACGCTGTCGCCTTTGCCGAAAACGATCACGTGTTGCGCCGAGACAACGCTGCCCAATTGCAGTGAAGCGAGGATGAACGGGACGGTCATGGATAGGATGGTTTCTTTGGTCGCCTCGATTGTGGATTCTTCGTTCGAGACCGCAAGGCGCGCGAAGAGCTGCCGCGGCAGAATTATAGTAAAGAACACGAGCCGCCCAGAGTCGATCGCTTACGGCGGCTCACAACTCCGGGTTAGCCATCAGAAACCCCAGCCGGCCAGCAAAACGAGGTTGACTCGCGCCTAGCCAGTCGCCGGCCGGCTGAGGCCCACGTGATTCTGGCTCCGCTATTTGCGCATGCGCAAATCATGTGCATGGTGCCCTTTGTCGATTCTTCCGGTTTCCACAAAACGGCAAAGTCCATGCAATCCGTTATCCCCGCCTTTCCGAAGCTGTCTTCGCGCGCCTGGATCTGGTCCGGAGTCATCCTCGCTGGTCTCAATCTCGTGGTTGGATTCTCCACCGGAGTGGCCCATGCCGTGGCCGTCTTACCGCACGCCCAGGGCATTGGAGAGACCGCCGCCATGATCCCGCTGATTCTCGTCGTCATCCTGGCCACGGCCTTGATGACGATCGGCTGGGTCTCCAACGCCACCGACATTTTTTACGAGGAAGTCGATCTCCTCCAGCAGGATATCCGCCGGTCATTTGTCCTGCTTGTCGCGATTGGTGCCGGCTACATCGCGGCGGGTGTCGTGGTCATGCTGGCCCTCAATGACGCCAACCGCATGCTGGTCCTGGCGCGAAGCGGGGCGCCGGTCATCTTCACCTTTTGCGCTCTCTGTCTGATCAATGGCGCCGTTGATGCCGTGCTGGCGATCTATCAAAAGACCCTCACCCGCACCTGGCCGCACATTCCTTGGGAAACCGCCGCCGTTGTCCACCCCGCGTCAGCCGGCGTATCTGCGATCCGCCGGTAAAGGCGTCACCGCCTCGCGCACACGGCAAGCTGACCCGACAGGATCGGTCATAGCTCCCGCAGCGCCGCCGCGATCGGCTGTCGCGCCGCGCGAATCGCCGGCAACAAGCCCCCGATCAGGCCGATCGCAGTAGCCCAGACCACGCCTTGCAGCAGCAGTTGCGGGGTGACGGCAAACGCAAACGTGATCTGGCTGAAGCTCTGCCAGTTCATGGTCGCGGCGTGGAACCCGTTGAAAACGAAATAGGCCAGGCCCGCCCCGAAGACGCCGCCCCCGAGCGCGAGCGCCATCGATTCGAGCATCACCGAGACCACCACGGCGCCGCGGCCAAATCCGAGGGCCCGCAGGGTGGCGATCTCCCGGGTGCGCGCGGAGACCGAGCTGTACATCGTGTTCAGCGCGCCAAACACCGCCCCGACGGCCATCAACGTCGCGATGAGGATGCCCAGCTTTGTGACGAGCGTGGTCACCGCGGTCGATTGGCCGGCATAGTACTCCGACAGCCGCATCACCTGCACGTTGAGCCGCGGATCCGTCGTCAGGGCGTCTTTGAAGGCCGTAAACGCGCCGGCGGAATCGAGCCGGACATAAACCGACTGGAAGGTGTCGCCGCGGTTGTAAGCCGCCTGCAGCACCGGCGCGTCGGCCCAGATTTCGGATTCCGCGGCCGCGCCATCGGCGGAAAAAACGCCCACCACCGGCCACACATGGCGGCCGACGAGCAACGGGCGGCCGACCTCCAAACCGGCGAATTCCTGCGCCGCGCCGCGACCGACGATCACCTCGTTCTTTCCCGGCTCGAACGTCCGGCCCTCGATCATCTTGACCTGGCCGTGGACGCGAAACGCCGCCGGTTCAACCCCGCGCAACGGCACGTTCACGTCGGAGCCCGTCGAGCGCTTGGGCAGATTGATGATGACAAAGAGTTCCGCCGATGCGAGCGGACCTTCGGACGTGCGCGCCACGCCCGGTGCATCGGCGATGATGCGGGTGCCCGCGCGATTGAAGCCGCTGACCATCTCGCTGTCCGCGCCGCTCCGGAGCACGATGGCGGCGTCCGCGGCCCCCGAGACCATCATCGCCCGGCGAAATCCCGCGGCGATGGAGAGCACGCCGACGAGCACCGCGACAACCCCGGCAATGCCAAAGACCGCCGCGCCCGCGGAACCACGCCGCTGGGGAATGCCCAGCAGGCCGAATTTGGTCACCGAGACAATCTGGGAAAGCCAGTTGATGGGGCCCGCCATGTCAGATTCTCCTCAAGGCATCCGCCACCCTCAGCCGCATCGCCTGCAGCGCCGGGAAGAGACCCGTGACCAACCCCAAGACCACGCAACCGGCGAAACCGGCCGCCAGGTCGCG
>DASRKV010000172.1:0-12814 GCA_035648795.1 Opitutaceae bacterium | reverse complement strand
CCCGCCGTTACGCGGATGGTCCCGTGGGCCGTTGTCAGGCGGGGTCGTTGTTGTTCCGCCAGTCCACTCGCTGGCGCTCGCGGCTACAAAGCAGGCGCTGTGTCCCGAGAGTCCGATGTAGGGCGGGATCGCTGTACCCCGCCTCGCCTTCCAGCGGGCCGGCAATCTTGCGCAAATCTGTGGTGGGCGGTGGGACAACGCCACCGGGTTCTCCCATGACCGTCCTGCCGCTCGATCCGGCGGCCAACGCCACACCCGAAGCTCTGCATGCCTTTTTGGCGCAATGCCGGGCCGCGGCGGTCGGCGACGGGCGGCCGCGGCTGGTGAGCATTTCCATCGAGGTCGCGCCGCTCGATCCCCTGGCGGTCCTCGAGTCCATCTTCGAGCCCGGCGAACTCCATTTTTATGCCGAGCGCGCGGCCGAGGACTGGGCGGTGGCGGGGGCCGAGGCGGTGCTGGCGTTCGAGGCGGGCGGATCCGACCGCTTTGCGGCCGCGCAGCGATTCATCGACGACGTGCTCGCCCGCACCATCGCCGTCGGCGAAACGAGCCGTCCGTTTGGCGGGCCGCACTTCTTCGGGGCATTTTCGTTTTTCGACGACGTGGAGGCCGGCGAGCCGTTTCCGGCGGTGCGGCTGTTCGTGCCGCGCTGGCAGGTGTCGCGCGCGCACGATCGCACGGTCGCGGTGGCCAACTTGGTCGTGGCGGCGGACGCTGATCTCGATGCGCTGACGGCGAAGGTCTGGCGCGCACACGGAAAATTCCGCGCGTTTGAGTATGGGGAGAGAAGTGGCACGGGCGTCCCGCCCGTGGGTTTGAGGGAAAAGGAAAAATTTCACGGGCGGGATGCCCGTGCCACTATAGCAGATCACGGGCAAGATGCCCGTGCCACTGCCACCGAGTCCGGCGACTATCGCACGGCGGTCGCGCGGGCGGGGGAGATGATCGCAGCGGGACGGTTCGAGAAGATCGTGCTCGCCCGCTGCCAGGAGCTGGCCGCGCCTGGTCACCTGCATCCGCTGCGGATGCTCAATGGGCTCCGCCAGCGCTTTCCCGATTGTTCCGCGTTCTCCTTCGCCAATGGACGGGGCCAGAGTTTCATCGGCGCCAGCCCGGAACGGCTGTTGCGCGTGGCGGAAGGCACGCTGCTGACGGAGGCGCTGGCCGGCTCGGCTCCGCGCGGCCGCACGGCCAGCGAGGATGCGGCGCTCGGCGGCGCGTTGCTGGGCGACGACAAGGAATTACGCGAGCACCGCCACGTGGTCGCTTCGATCGAGAGGCGTCTCACTCCCCTCGGGCTTCGGCTGGCATGTGCGAGCCGGCCGGGACTGAAACGTCTGGCCAACGTGCAGCATCTGCACACGCCGGTGAGCGCCGCGCTGCCGGCGGACGTGCGTCTGCTCGACGTGCTGGCGCGGCTGCATCCCACGCCCGCGGTCGGCGGCTCGCCGCGCGAAGCCGCCTGCGCGCACATTCGCGAGCTCGAGGGTTTTGCGCGAGGGCTGTATGGCGGTCCTATGGGGTGGGTCGACCACCGCGGGAATGGAGATTTCTTTGTCGGCATCCGCTCGGCGCTGATCGACGGGGCGCGGGCCCGGGTCTATGCGGGCGGAGGCATCGTGGCCGGTTCGGACCCGGACCGGGAGTTCGCCGAAACCGAGCTGAAGTTCAAGGCCTTGCTCGAATCGTTGGTCGACTGACCGCCGGGAGGATGCGCGTCCTCCAAGCTGCCGACATCCAATGGCTGCCGTAGCCGGTTCTCCGGCTATTCGCGGCTCCTCGTGGATCCGACGAGCCGCGAAATGGTCACGCCTGACCGTCGGTTGACGTCCCAGCCGGCGGCTTGCAGGGCAGTTCCAGGATGAAGGTGGCGCCATGCCCCACGCCGTCGCTATGCACGGTCAGCGAGCCGCCCAGCTGCTTCACCGCCAGCGCTCCGCTGTGCAGGCCGAAGCCGTGGCCCCCTTTGCGCGTGGTGAATCCCTGGGAAAAGATTCGCGTGAGGTTTTCCGGCGCGATGCCGACCCCGTTGTCTATCACCTCGACCTTCACCCGTTCCGGGCCGGCCGCCCGGATGCGTACGGTCACCCGCTTGTCCGGGCGGTTCGACGCATCGCACGCGTATTTCGCGTTCTGCATGAAGTTCACCAGGATCTGCAGCACCGCGTGCTTGTCCACCGACAGCGGCGGCAGTTCTTCGTAATCCCGCTCCACCGCGATCCCGTGACGAGTATAGGCTCCGCCTTGAATCTTGAAGGCGTCTTCCACCAATTCGGGCAGCGCCACGGTTTCCACCACGCCCAAAACCCGGGCGTAGTTTTGCTGCATCGCCACGATCTCCTTGATGTGATCGATGTTCAGGATCAGTCCGCTCAGTTCTTTGCCCAGCTCCACCCGCTCCTGTTCCAGGTGTTCCGCCAGTTGTTCCAGGTAGGCCGGCACCTTGCGTCCGCGATCGTCGACGGTGAAAAAATGCGCGAGGTTCGCGCCCTGTTCCCGCAGCAGCCGGGTCAGTTTGGCCACGCCATCCACCTTGGAGGTGCGCAATCGTTCGGCCACAACCCCGGCCGACACGTTGACGCTGTTGAGGACATTGCCGACGTTGTGCAGCACGCCGGTCGCCACCTCCGCCATGCCGGCGGTGCGCGACGCCTGCAGCAGTTCGCGGTGGAGGACTTCCATCTTCTGCTCGGCTTCCTTCAACGACGTGATCTCCCGGCCGATGCCCACCAGTCCGATAAACTCTCCGCTCTGATTGCGCAGGGGCAGTTTGCTGGTTAGCAGCCAGTGCTTGCGTCCCTCCTTGTCGAGGAAGAATTCCTCCCGATCAAGAACGGGCTGGCCCGTCCGGATAACCGCCTGATCGTCGGCCGAGAACTTTGCGGCCACTTCCTGGGGAAAGAAATCAAAGTCAGTTTTGCCCACCGCGTCGGCCTCAGTCACGCAACCCATGTTTCTCAGGTCGGCCGGATTGGCCAGGGTCTTGCGACCGGCGATGTCCTTGGCGTAGATGGCCAACGGCAGGTTGTCGATCAGCGTGCGGAGCAGAAGTCGCTCCTGGAACAGTTCGGTGTTCCTCTGGGAAAGCTCGGCGGTGCGGTTTTGGACGCGTTGCTCCAGCTCGGTGTTGAGCGCCCGGTAGCGCTCCTCGCTTGCGGACAGGGCGGCGGATTTTTCCGTGGTCTCCGCGATTTGCCGGCCAAGCTGGGCGTTGGTGGCGTTGAGCTCCCGGGTGCGCTCCGTCACGACCCGTTCCAGGCGCACCTTTTCGCGGCGTTCCAGGAACGACGAGAGCCAGGCGGCAAAGGCCACGATGCCCAGCGCTCCGAGCACGTAGAGAATCCACGCCAGCGGAGTGCGGTACCACGGAGGCTGCACGGTGAACGCCAGCTGCGCCTCGGTTCCAATCGTCATGCCGGCCACGGGGCGCACGTGGAAAACGTAGCGGCCTTCCTTCAGCCGGCTGAACGCCGCCGACCCGACATTGCCCGTCGAGACCCACTGGGTCACCGCCCCCTCGAGCAGCACCTCAAAGGTGACGGGCGAACCAAACGGATTGGCGGGCGCCGCAAAATGGACGACGAGCGAGTTGTCGGTGTAGGGGAGACGGCCCAGGGTCGGCCCCGGAGCGAAAAGCTCGCGATTGCTCGCGGAGAATTGCACGGACGTGATCATTGCCCGCGGGATGACGGCGGGCGGACTGGGCATCCGGGGATCGAAGCGGGTTAGCCGCTGTCTTCCCCACATCCAGACCACTCCGTTGTCCTCCATCGTGAACTCGTTGGGTTCGAAACCGACCGGCACCGTCTCCAGGGATCGCCGGCCCTCGCCAGAAACGGCGCTGAGAAAGTTCGCCCCGCCGTTGGCCGTAAACCAGAGCCGGCCGGCCGCGTCGGTCGTCGGCCGCCCGTTCCACGCCGTCACCTCCGGAAAGCGCGCCAGGAGCTCCCGGTCCTCGACGAACCGATGGGTGGTCTCATCGAACCGGCAAAGATGGTTGGGCATGTTGAAGCGGGCGACACCGTCGAACACAAAGATTTGCACCCAACCGTCGATCAGGCCATCGCGGGTTCCGAGGATCTCGATCGTCGGCGCTCCATGGCGCAGATCGATCCGGCCGACGCGGCTGGCCCCCAGCTCCAGCCAGACGACACCGGCCTGGTCCGTCTTCGTGTTGTAACTTTGGTCCAGTCCCGGCTCCGGAATCCGCCGGATTTTGTAGCCGGCGGGCGTCCGCTGGATCCAGCCGTACTCGTTGCGGGCGACATAAAGCAGTCCGTCCGCGGAGGAAGCGATCCCCACCCGCGCATTGGCGATGCCGGAGGCAATCTCGGTCCAGCCGGAGGCCTCGCGCACGAAGATTCCCGCCTCGTTGGTGGCGAACAGTTGCCCATCGACCTCCGACAAGGTGAACAGGTAACGCCCGGCGGGCGTGTCTTCGTCGAACCGTTCCAGCCGTCCGGCCGCATCGTAGACGGCGCGCATCGCCCGGCCGTCGGCCAGCAGCCAGAGCTGGCCGTCGTGCCGCAGCGGTTTCGCGTAGGCGAGTCCGCTGGCGAGCAGGGGCTCGAAGTACGAGAGGGGCGACGGGAACTCCACCCGGGCCACGCCGTCGTTCAGCAAGGCCCAGAGCACACCGTTGGCGGCAAATTTCAGGCGTTGCACTCGCGCCAGCCGGTGATCGAGCGTGCGGTCGAGAACCTGCACGGTGTGCCCCTCGCGGTCGAAGAAGACGATGCCGACGGTGTCCACGGCCGCGGCGAAAAACCCGTGGTCCGTGAGACACACATCGGTGATGCGGCGGCCGCTGTTCAGCAGGCCGCGGGTCTCGAAGTTGCGGAAGCTCGTTCCGTCGAAGATCTTCAGCCCGTTGCCGCTCGTGCCGATGAGCAGTTGACCCGGCCCGAACGGGGCGCTGCACGTCACGCTGTCGCGGGCCAGGGTGCCCTCGGGCGAAACCCGGATCGCGCTGCCGTCACCACCGAGCCGATACAGATCGCCGGAAGCCTGGCTGCTGACGAAGACCTGCCGGTCCAGGGCCATGACCCGGTCGATGGCGGCGACATGCCCGGTGATGCGGGCCTTCTGGCCGGGTCGCCAGGTGACGATGGCGCCGCTGCCGCCATACCAGTACCAGGTGTCGGGAAAGACGGCCACATTGATCAGGGCCGCGCTGGGCAGGGTTTCGTCCGCCGGCACCGCGGTTGCCTGCGTGAGATGCCAGTGGGCGTCTTCGCTCAGATCGACCCGCGCGATCTGTCCGTTGGCGCCGGCGTAGATGCGGCCGTCTCCGTCCACCGCCACTTGGGCGGAGATGAAGCCGGTGTCTCCGTCGGTCCCCCGGAATGACTCCCAGCGCACGCCATCGCCAAAGGCAATCTCCCGCTGCGACACCACGAGAATCCGGCCGTCGGGGAGAAGCTGCAGATCGGTGGGCGCCGAGCTCAGGCCGATCGCTTCCGGTCCGAGGACGACAAAGGACGGCACGCCCGACTCGACGATTCCGGCGGGAGCGGAGGGCATGGCCCACGCGGTCCCTCCGAAACCGATAAAGAGCAGGGCCAGCATCCACCGGCATGCCGGGCAACCACGGTTCACAGCGCGATCCCTGGGGTAGACGGACGGAGATAGTTGTGAAAAGGGCACGACGTCTTGTAAGGCATCCCGGCCTAAATGCAGTAAAGATTAGCTCCTTACGCAGTTTAACGATTGATTGACGAGATTCGCCGGAAGTGGTGTGGGGTCCGAGGTTGCGCCTGGCCCCGCGTCCACCATCGCAGCCTGACGAAGACCAGGCCCTGACGGCATATCTCATGGGGACACGACGCCCCTTGGGCTCCGGAGGCCCGGCGCATCGGTCGCGCCCGTTCGCTCAGCTTTGGGCCTTCGTCGAAACCTCGATCACGTCGTGCGGGGCGGCTTCCTTCTGACCGGCGGCGGTGACATGCACGTAACGCGCCTTCTCCCGCAGTTGCGCAAGATCGCGGGCTCCGAGATAGCCCATGCCGGATTGCAAGCCGCCGATGAGGTCGGCCAGCACGCTGTCAACCGATCCAGAGACCTCCTTCAGCGCCTCGATGCCCTCGGCGGAGATCTTGCGGGTGTTGTCCTCCTTGTCGTGACCGTAACGTGCAGCCGAGCCGGCCTTCATGGCCGCGAGGGTGCCCATGCCGCGGTATTGTTTATAGAGCTTGCCGTTGATTTCGAGGATCTCGCCGGGTGCCTCGCGGCAGCCGGCAAACAGTCCGCCGCAAATTACACTATCCGCCAGGGTGAGCGCCTTGACGATGTCGCCGGATTTCGTGATGCCGCCGTCGGCAATGATCCGCGCGCCTTTGGTTCGGGCGCCCTTGCCGGCGGCCCAGAGCGCTGTCAACTGCGGGATGCCCACGCCGGCCACCATTCGCGTCGTGCAGATCGAGCCTGGTCCCTGACCGATCTTGATGGCGTCGGCGCCACACCCGGCGAGATATTCGGTGCCGTCGGCGCTGGTCACGTTGCCGGCGATGATCGTGAGGGCGGGGAACGCGCGGCGCAGCAGCTTCACCATGTCACCAACCCCGGCGCTGTGACCGTGGGCCGTGGAGACCGCGACCGCGTCGATGGCCTCGTCGACCAAGGCGCCGACGTGGGCGGTGATCTTCTCGCGATCGAGCTCCCCCGAGGGTTTCCGCACCGGCGCGATCGCGGCGCCCGCCACCAGGCGGAAATGGGCGTCGCGGCTGGCTCTCCGCTGCGACTTGACCTCGCCGACAATACGTTCGACGTCGGTGCTGGTCACCAGCCCGCGCAGGTGGTCCTCGCGATCGACGACCAGCATTTTGTTGATGCCGATGTGTTCGCTGAAAAACGTGTCGGCGTACTTGATCGGATCGCCGCCCAGATCGCTCTCGCGGACCGTGGTGAGCTTCGCCCGCGGGGTCATGGCCTCGGTGACCTTCTTGGCGCGATAGCGCTCCTTGACGATGCTGCCGGGCAGGAGTCCGGCGAGCCGGCCCTGTGCGTCCACGACCGGGAACGTCCGGAAAGTGAAATGGCGCTCTTCGATCATGGCGAGCACGTCACCCACAGACAGCTTCACGGAAACCGTGATGGGATCCTGGATGAGACCGTGGATGTGGCGCTTCACGCGGGCGACCTCCTTCACCTGATCCTTCGCCGGCATGTTGTAATGGATCAGGCCAAGGCCGCCGTTCAGCGACATGGCGATCGCCATCCGCGATTCGGTGACCGTGTCCATGTCCGACGAGATGATCGGGATCTGCAGGCGCAGCGTCTCCGACAGGTTCGTCGTCAGATCGGCATCCTTCGGCAGGATCTCCGAATAGAGGGTCGCGAGCGAAACGTCGTCGTAGGTCAACGCCGTCGGCAGGAGACGGGAAAAAAAATCGTCGGCGGCCGGATAGAACTGCTGGCCAGTCGGCGGTGCAATCGTGACAGGCTTAGTCATGGTTGCCATGCACGACATAATGCCGCCCCAAAAAATCTCAACGCCTATTTTTGCGCTTGGGCGTATCTCTGCAAATTGTAGGTGCGAGCTTTCGCCTTCGCTGGAAGCTTCGGCGGACGGGTGCTCGCGACCTGTTCTCCGTAGGCCTTGCGAAGGAGGATTCCGAGGTGAGAATCGCCTGCTGGAGGACTTCCCAAACCACGGGCGAGACGCCCGTGCCACTTCAGCTCCGGTTTGCCTGCGCGGTTGCGCGCGGCGCAGCACGCGCTACACCCAGAGGCTGTGACCTATCGCCTGGAATTCCGCCGTTACCGCCTTCCCTTCCGCTGCGCGGTGCGGACCGCCCACGGCTGGTGGCGGGAGCGCGAGGGGCTGGTCCTGCGACTGGAGGACGAAGCCGGCGGGGTCGGCTTTGGCGAAGTGGCGCCGATTCCGTGGTTTGGCACGGAGACCCTTGCGGAAGCAGAGGCGCTACTGGGCAGGTTGGGCGGCGTGGTGGACGCCGGATGCGTCGAACAGGTTGACGAGCGTTACGGGTGTCTGCGTTTCGCCTTGAGCAGTGCTCTCGGGCGCGAAGCCGGCGTTCCAGCCGTACAGCGTTTGCCGGTGGCGGCGTTGCTGCCGGCTGGGAAGGCGGCCTGCGAAGCGGCGGACCAGGCGCTCGCCGCGGGCTATGTCGCCTTCAAATGGAAGGTCGGCGTGCTGGACGATGCGGACGAGTGGGTGGTGTTGGATGATCTCCTGGCGCGGTTGCCGGGTCATGCAAAGTTGCGGCTGGACGCCAACGGGGCGTGGACAGCGCGGCGCGCGATGCGGTGGCTGGCACGCTGCGCGGAGCGGCCCATCGAGTTCGTCGAGCAGCCCTGCTACGCTGAGACTTCACAGGGCACGGCCCTGGAACGTCGGACCGACGACGTTTTGCTCGGGTTGGCCCGCGACTATCCAACGCCGATCGCGCTGGACGAATCGGTGGCGGGGCTGCCGGGTCTGCAGGCGTGGCTGGAGCGCGGCTGGCGCGGGGTGGTGGTGGTGAAGCCGGCGCTGGCCGGCGACCCGGCGACCGTCCTGGCGATGCTCGCGGGACATCAGGCGGATGTGGTTTTTTCTTCCGCCTTTGAAACCGGCGTGGGCCGGCAGGCGGCGCTGCGCATGGCGTTTGCGTTCAAAGGCCGGCAGCCGCGCGCCCTCGGTTTTGGGGTGGGACCGCTGTTTCAGGACGGCCGGTTTGACGGAATGCCGCCCGTTCCTTTCCTGGAGCTCCACGCGGTCAATCATTTGCAGGTGGAGGTGATATGGAACGCACTGAACTAGCCCGACGCGTCGGGGCCGGCAGCCGGGCGGACGGCCCGCGCGACGTGATCGTTGAAGCATCGCAGCCGGGCAGGTTCATGGCAGAGTTTGGCGACGCGGTGGCGGCGGGCGGGACGGTCTTCGTCGCGGATCCGTCGTGGGGCGCCGTGGAACGGGCGCAGCTTGCGGCGCTGGTGCAACCGCTCATCGCCGATCCAAAATCGAAAATCGAAAAGCGGGAATCGGAAATGGGAAGCGGCTGGCTTTGCCTGCCGACCGGCGGCTCGAGCGGAGCGCTGCGCTGGGCGCGACACGATCAGGACACGGTGGCCGCGGCGGTGCAGGGCTTTGGTGAACATTTCGAGGTCAGCCAGGTCAGCGCGATCGGAGTCCTGCCGCTGCATCACGTGAGCGGCTTGATGGCCTGGATGCGCTGCACGCTCACCGGCGGCCGATACGTTCCGTGGGATTGGACGGACTTGGAGGCCGGCCGCTGGCCGCAGATTGCGGCGGACAATTGGTTTCTTTCGCTCGTGCCGACCCAGTTGCAGCGGTTGCTCGGCCGCCCGGAAGTGGCGGACCGGCTGCGGCGGTTTCGCGCGATTTTCATCGGAGGCGGCCCGGCCTGGCCCGATTTGCTTGATCGCGCGGCTGATGCCGGCCTGCCCTTGGCGCCGGGTTATGGCATGACAGAAACGGCGGCGATGGTCGCGGCGCTGAGACCGGAAGAGTTCCTGCGGGGCCGGCGCGGATGCGGGTCGGCACTGCCGCATGCCGGCCTGATCTTGAACGAGGACGGAGTGATTCAGATCGCGGCGAAATCGCTCTTTCACGGCTATTATCCGGACGGGCGCGAAAACGTGGGCGCATGGTCCACGGAGGACTTCGGCCGATTCGACGAACAGGGGGGGCTGCACGTGCTCGGACGCCGCGATGCCGTGATCATTTCCGGAGGGAAAAAGATCGAGCCGGCGGAGGTCGAAGCCGTCCTGCAGGCGACCGGGCAGTTCGTTGACGTGGCGGTGGTCGGCGTGCCGGACGCGGAGTGGGGCGAAGCGGTCGTAGCCTGTTATCCGGCGAACACGAAGGAACCGGACCTGGCGAGCGTGGCGCAATGCCTCGCCCGCGAACTGGCGCCGCACAAGCGGCCCAAACACTACATGCCGATCGCGTGGCTACGAAACGCCCAGGGCAAAATCAACCGCTCGGCGTTGACGGCACTGGCCCGGGCAACGTATCGGACTTAGCGTCTCCCAAGCTGCCGGGCCATTCCGGTTCGCGTGGCCGCGAGCCCCAGCGAGTGGCTTAGCCGGCGTGATGCTTGATCCAGGCGGCGATGGCGGCGGGGAGAGCGTGCCGTTCGCGCGAGCGGGACGAAATGCACACGTGTTCGGTGCGCACCCGGGCCGCGAGCTTGTCCGGGGGGCCGAGCCGGCGCAATTCGTAGCTGATGGCGAAGCTATCGGGTCCCAGCAGCGCCGGCGTGAGCGTGACGCTGACCTTGTCGCCGCACGTGAGCGGGCGCAGGTATTCCGCCTGGCTCTTCGAGACCGGGACCACGACGTCATGGTCGCAAAAGAAGGATCGCAACTCAACGTCATCGGCGGCCAGCGATTCTTCATAGGCCTCGTGGCAGATGGCGAAATAGTTCGGAAAGAATACCACGCCAGCGGCATCGGTGTCGGCGAAGCGAATCGTGCGGCGGTAGGTGAAGGCCATGGAAACAGTGAATCCCGAAGCGGCGGAGCCGCAATCAAAAGCGCCGCCACCGGGCGCAACGGCGCGAGACAAGCTCACAGCCTGCCGGGCCCAGAGCCGCCACGGACCGCAAGCGCGCCGCCTGTACGACTTGAGCTTTGGCCGATCTGTCGTGTAGTGAGAGGCAGAGGCGCACCATGAACAAGAACGCCATCGCCGAGATTCTAAACGAGATTGGGATCCTGTTGGAGTTGAAGGACGAGAATCTCTTCAAGGTGCGCGCCTATCATGCAGGGGCGCGGGCGCTCGAGGCATTGGAAGAGGACCTAGACACGGTGATTGCAGAAGACCGGCTGCAGGGAATCAAAGGCATTGGTGAGGCGCTGGCGAAGAAGATCACTGAATTGCACGCGACGGGCCGGTTGGAGTACTTCGAAAAACTGAAAGCCTCGATTCCGCCCGGGCTGGTCGAAATGCTGGAGATTCCGGGATTGGGAACGAAAAAGATCAAGGCGTTGCACGAGCAACTGGGGACCCGCTCGATCGCGGACCTGACCCGGGCGTGTGCGGAGGGGCGAGTGGCGGGACTGGATGGATTTGGCGAAAAGACCCAGGAAAAGCTTCTGGCGGGCATCCATAACCGCGAAGCGTACGGACGACGGCATCTCTGGTGGGAAGCCTTTGGCGTGGCCGAACCGATCCTGCAGGGGCTGCGGGCGCTGCCGCAGGTGCGGCGGGCCGAGCACGCCGGCAGCTTGCGGCGCGGACTGGAGACGGTGGGCGATCTCGACTTCATGGTGGCGGCGGAGGAATGGGCGCCAATTGTCCAATGGTTCGTGTCGCGGCCGGAGGTGGCGGAGGTGACCGCCCGAGGGGAAACGAAAACGAGCGTTCGATTCGCCGGTGGCCTGCAGGCGGACCTACGGATCGTGCCGCCGGACCAGTTTGTCTTCGCCCTGCACCATTTCACCGGCGCCAAGGACCATAACGTGCAATTGCGCCAGCGGGCGCAGGCGCGCGGACTCAGTCTGAGCGAATGGGGGCTGGTCCCGGCCGAGGGGGAGGGAACCGCCAAAGAGAAAGCCGAGGCGCGGCGAAGGAGCGCGGGCGCGAAACCCGGGGCCATCCAGACCGAGACCGGTCTTTTTGCGGCGCTCGGATTGCACGACATCCCGCCGGAACTGCGCGAGGGACTGGGCGAGATCGAGGCCGCGGAGCGGGACGAATTTCCTCTGCTGGTCGAAGTCGCCGACCTTCGCGGGGTCTTTCATAATCACACGACGGCCTCGGATGGCCGGAATACGCTGGCCGAGATGGTCGCGGGCGCCCAGGCGCGCGGCTGGGAGTATTTCGGTGTCGCCGATCATTCGCAGGCGAGTGTCCAGGCGAATGGTCTCGATGCGAATCGCTTGCGCCGGCAGATCGCGGAAATCGCGGCGCTCAACCGCTCCGGCCGGTACACGACCCAGGTCCTGGCTGGCGTCGAGTGCGACATCTTGCCGGACGGCCGGCTGGACCTCGACGAGTCGGTGCTGCGCGAGCTTGATTACGTTGTCGTCTCCGTGCACTCCGCTTTCACCCAGAGCGAGGCGAAGATGACGGCACGGATCATCCGCGCGATCGAGCATCCGTGCACGACCATCCTCGCCCATCTCACGGGCCGGCTGCTGCTGAAGCGCGAAGGGTACGCCGTGAACGTCGCCAAGGTGATCGACGCGGCATTGGCGAATCGCGTGGTGATCGAGCTCAACGCCAATCCGCAACGACTCGACATGGACTGGCGGCACTGGCGGGCCGCGACGGGCCGTGGCCTGCTCTGCGCGATCAACCCCGATGCGCATGATGTCACCGGCCTCGACTTTTGCCGGGCGGGCATCAACGCGGCGCGCAAAGGCGGACTGACGGCGGCGCAAGTGCTCAACACGCGCGGGTTGTCCGAGGTGCGCCGGTATTTGCGGGCCAGGCAAGGCTAGCAGCCCGGCGGACTTTGCGTCCTCCAGGCTGCCTGGACCGCTCGCGGGCGCTCGCAGCGACGAGCGCCTGAAGCGGCGCCTGGCTGACCCACTCCGGTTACGTCGACCGGCTCCGCCGTTCTAGAACCGGCAATCTGAAGTCAACGTGGGTTTTTTCGAACCCGGTGGGCGGCATTTGTCGAGCCATTAAACCTACCAAAATTTGGGTGCCCGGGGCGATTGAAACCAGGCGGCCGTCACCGTCACATGGAGCGCTTTCAGTTTACCCCCACCCCAGGAGATGCGGAGGCGTCAGGGCCTCCAGATCGGACTTTTCCATGGCCTCAAAAAAACAATGTCGGCACGGACAAGACACTGCCAGGTCAGCGCTGGGATTCTTGCGATCGCCACGATCCTCCCGGGA
>DASRKV010000171.1:0-7113 GCA_035648795.1 Opitutaceae bacterium | reverse complement strand
ATGGAGCGGGCGAAGAGACTCGAACTCTCGACAACCACCTTGGCAAGGTGGCGCTCTACCAACTGAGCTACGCCCGCGAAAAGGAATGTCGGACTATGGTTTGGGCGCTTTCCCCGTCAACTGATATTTTGCCCGCTTGCCGGCCGGTCCGACGCACGTAGCCTGTCCCCATCATGCTCCGTGTGACCGCCCTGTACGTTTACCCGGTCAAATCCTGCCGCGGGTTCGCGGTGGATGCGACCGCAGTCGATGCGCGAGGGTTTGTCGGCGATCGCCGCTTTCTGGTGGCCGATGCCCAGGGCCAGTTTCTCACCCAGCGTGTCCATCCCCGAATGGCGCTCATCGAAACCGCGCTGACAGCCGAGTCCCTGACGTTGGCCTCGGCCGACCATGGCTCTGTGTCGATCGCGCTGTCCGGTATCCGGGGTCCGAAATCCGAAATCCCGGTGGCCGTCTGGAAGGATACCGTGACGGCCGACGACTGTGGTGACGAGCCGGCGCAATGGTTGAGCAAGTTCCTTCGTCTGCCCTGCCGGCTCGTGCGCGCCGGCTCCGTTTACTCGCGGCCCGTACCCGCGCGGAAGATTCCGGCGTCGCTTGGCCCGCTCGCCTTCTCTCCGCATGAAGTCTCCTTCGCCGACGCATTTCCCTTCCTGGTGATTTCGGAGGAGTCGCTCGCCGATCTCAATGCGCGGCTCGCCACTCCGCTGCCCATGAACCGTTTCCGGCCGAACCTGGTCGTCACGGGAGGCGCACCCTATGCCGAAGACGACTGGACGCGGTGCAAGATCGGCGAGGTCGTTTTCCACGGTGCCACCCGTTGCGGCCGTTGCGTCGTGACGACGACCGACCAGTTGACGGCCGAGCGCGCCCAGGAACCGCTGCGCACGCTGGCGACCTACCGGCGCGACGCGGAAGGCACCGTGATGTTCGGCCGCAATCTCATCCACGAAACCAAGACCGGCCGCCTGTCCGTCGGCGACGCAGTGAGTTTGCTGTAAATGCCAGGCCGCCGCCAAGCGGCACTTGAATCTCCAACCTGCCGGCCCTATGGCATCTGCCGGCGCTTCGCCGCAATGGCCCGGAGTTCCTTCGCCATCAACAGGTCCCTTTCCCGTCCCAGCGCTTCCTTGGCCTTGATCAAATCTTCGAGCGAAATCACCCGGTACACGTTCCCATCGACTTCCACGCGTTCCGAGTTGCTCTTCAAACGCTCAAAATCCCCTACGCCCAACACCGACGTCAGGATGTCTATCACGCCCATGTCGGTCTGAAGATGCAGATTGTTCAGAGTCAGTCCTGGCGGTGGATGCAGGAGAAATGAGAGTCGTTGGGTGGTCAGCCGGTGTCTTGGATTCCAATCGGCGAGTGCACGGCGGATCCGCGCCACGTTGTCTTCCGTGAGAAGGGCACAGATGTCGACGTCGCGCGTAAGGTAGGACGACCCGTAGGTGATCGCCGCGTACCCACCAATGATCACGAATTCGATCCCAGCGTCAGTGAGACGTCAGAGCAATTGGCTGAAATTCTCCATCTCGGTTCTTTGCCGCTCGTTGCAGCTTCAACGCCAGCTCCAGAGCGGCGTCGTGCTGCCGCCACCGTTCCGCGACCGAAAGCGACAGGTTGGTGTCCAGCAGATCCAGATCGATGCCCGCCCGGCGGGCCTCTTCGACGGCATTGTCTGTTGGATTCATCTCGCGCATAGTGTGGCGAAGTCCGGCATGCCGCAAAGAGTTTTCTCACCACTCGGCGCCCACCCGCCGCGATTCCTTGATCCTCGTCCGGTGCCGCTTGCTCTCGATCATCCGCGCCTTTTGTCCCCGGGTCTTCTGCCGGATCCGCCGCCACGCCGCTTCCCTTTCCGCCTGCGCCGCGGCTGCGACCGAGGCGCGCCGGTCCTCCAGCTTGGCGCACAACCGCGCCCAGGCCTCCATCCGGTTCACCGCCTGGGAACGCTGCGCCTGACAGCGGACCTCCGTGCCCGTCGGTTGATGCCGCAACCAGATGGTGGAGGCGGTCTTGTTGATTTTCTGCCCGCCTGGACCCGTGCCACGCACAAAACGCTCCGCGACGTCACCCGGCTGCACGCCAAGGGCGACCAGCCTCCGGCGAACATCCGCCTCGATTTGCAGTGGAAATCCAGCCATAGCTTTGCTTCTCTCGGTGAAACTTAGGCAGTTGGCGGCAATCAAACCAAACGCCGCGACCACAGCAATTTAATCATTTTCGCGTCCCACGTCTGAACCTGGCCCTTTCATCCGGCCCCAACCCGAATCTTCTCCCATGCCCAACGGTCCCGCCTGGTCCCAAAAACTCAGTACTGAAATCGCCAAAGCCGTCGTCGGTCAGGACATCATCGTCGAGCGCCTACTCGTCGCGTTGCTCGCCAATGGGCACGTGCTGCTAGAGGGCATGCCCGGCCTCGCCAAGACGCTGCTCGTCAAGTCGCTCGGCCAGGCACTGGGCGTGCAGTTTGAGCGGATCCAGTTCACCCCCGACCTCCTGCCGAGCGACGTCGTCGGCACGATGGTTTTCCAACCCAAGGAAGGAACCTTCGCGCCGCACCGCGGGCCGATCTTCGCCAACCTGTTGCTGGCGGACGAAATCAACCGCGCGCCGGCCAAGGTGCAAAGCGCCCTGCTCGAGGCAATGCAGGAGCGCCAGGTGACGATCGGCGGCCTGTCCCAGGCGCTCCCGTCGCCGTTCTTCGTCATGGCCACGCAAAACCCGATCGAGCAGGAAGGCACCTACCCGCTGCCCGAAGCGCAGACCGACCGGTTCCTGTTCAAGCTGATCGTGGATTATCCGTCCGCCGACGAAGAGAACGCCTTGATGCAGCGCTGGGGGCAGGTGACGAGCCAGCCGGCATTGACCGCCGTTTCCAGCGGCCAGGAACTCCTGGCACTGCGCCAGGAAGTTGATCGCGTGTATATCGCCCCCGAAGTCCACCGGTACATCCTCTCGTTGGTGCGTTCGACGCGCATGCTGGCCGAACGCACCGACAACCCCGACGCCAAGCGCCAGCTCAATTTCGGCGCTTCGCCGCGCGCGTCCCTCGCCCTCTTCCAGGCCGGCCGGGCGCTGGCCTGGTTGCGCGGGGAGGATTTTGTTTCGCCGGCGTTGTTGCAGGAACTGGCGCCCGAGATCCTGCGGCACCGTCTTGGCCTGACCTATGAAGCCGAGGCTGAGGAGATCACCACCGACAAGATCATCGGGCAGATCATCGAGCGCACCCCGGTGCCGACCGTGGTGAAGGGTTGAAAGACTGGATGATCGAACCATGAACTGGTCCCCCGAACGCGCCGCTGATTCAGCCGTTCAGCCTTCCAGCCGTTCAGCCCTGACCCTGTTGCGCCGGCTCGAATGGCGCGTGCGGCATGCCGTTGAAAACGTCCTCAGCGGGGAATACCGCTCGGCTTTCCGCGGGCGCGGCATGGAGTTCGATCAGGTGGTCAAATATGAGTTTGGCGACGATGTGCGGGACATCGACTGGAATGTCACGGCGCGCCTCGGCGAGCCCTATCGCAAAAAATTCGTCGAGGAACGCGAAGTCACGCTGCTGCTCGTTTTTGAGGATTCGCCGAGCCTGCAGTTCGGTTCATCCGATCTTTCAAAACGCGAGGCGTTGCTGGAACTCGCCGGCCTGGTGATGCTCCTCGGCGCGGTGAATCGCGACCGCGTCGGCTACGTGTACGCCGCGCCGGACGGATATCACCTGAAGGAGCCCGTGCGCGGCCGCGGGCCCATCCTGCACGCTGCGTCCACGTTGCTGGGCATGCCCCCGCCCGTTTTGCGGGACCAGCCGGCGGCGGCGGGTGCCGGGTCGGCGATTCCCGCGCCGCCCATCATCGCGCCGCCGGCGGCGCCGCCAGCCGCGGCAGCAAAGGGGGTCCATGGCGGCCGGCGACCCGCCCCCCGGCCGCCGACCTGCGAAATACCGTGGCAGCTTCTGGCTCGTTCTGCCCCGCGGCACAGCATTCTCATCTGGCTTTCCGACTTTCCGCCCCGCGAGGCGCCCGAGGGCTGGGGCGTGTTGCGCCGCCGGTACAACACGATGGGGTTCCGCGTCGATGATCCGTGGGAACGCGCCCTTCCCGCCGGTGACACGCTCGTGGCCTATGATCCGCTGGCCGGCCGTCTGGTCACGCTGGATGGGACGGCCGCGCAACGGCTCGCTCATGCGGAATGGGTGAAACGCCGGACGGCGGCGTTTCGCGATCTGTTTCCCGATTCGTTGAGCCGTCTGATCGTGAGCACGGAAGAACCGCGGCTTGACGCTCTGGTACGGTTCTTCCACGCCCGCATGAAAACACGGTCCCATGGATAAACTCCAAATCCCAGGTTCCAAGCCCCAAGCTCCAAGGAAACTTTCCACACTGATGCCAGCCAAACGAAACCATTTGGAATTTGATTTTTGGAGTTTGGGTTTTCCTGGGGGTTTGGGATTTGCACCTTGGAGTTTGGCGTTTGGAACTTGGAGTTTGGCGTTTCGACAATGACTTGGGATAACCATACGCTGCATGATCCGTGGTGGCTGCTGGCGCTGGCGGTGATTCCGCTGGTGGCGTGGCTGCGGGGGCGGCGCGGTGTTCCGGCCCTCGTGGTGCCATTCGCCGCGGCGTGGTACCGCCCGTCGCTGGCGACGTTTTCGCGGTCGCCGGTGGCCGTCGGAGTGACGGGACTGGCACTGCTCGTTTTGGCGCTGGCGCGCCCGCAGCGGGTGGACGACAAACGTCAGGTCCACCAGCAAGGCTATGATCTCATCCTGGCGATCGATCTTTCGGGCAGTATGTTGGCCGAGGACAATCACCGGCCGGGCGAAGGCCCGAATCGCCTGCAAGTCATCAAGCCCGTCATCCAGGCGTTTATTCAGAACCGGCCGAACGATCGGATCGGCATCGTGGTGTTCGCCACCCAGGCCTACACGCTGTCGCCGCTCACCTTCGACCATGCCTGGCTCTCCCGCCAAATCGATCGGATCGAGATCGGCACCATCGACGCGGACCATACCGCCATCGGCGACGGGCTGGGCGTCGCGCTGACCCGCCTCGAACAGGCGGGCCGCGAAGAAGGCAACCGCCGGAAAGGCGCCTTTGTCGTCCTGCTGACGGACGGCTCGAACAACTCCGGCGTGTTGGCGCCGCTGCAGGCGGCCGAAATCGCGCGGGCCCGGGGAATTCCCGTGTACACCGTTGGAGCGGGCAAGGACGGCTATACCTTCCTGCCGGTGCGCGACGAACGGGGCCAAACGATCACCTACACCCAGATCATGGCGGATCTCGACGAAAACACGCTGACCAGCATCTCTGAACAAACGGGCGGCCGCTTCTTCCGGGCCCGCGATGCCGGGACGATCGAGACCGCCTTCAAATCGATCGACGAGGCGCAGAAAATCGAGTTCGAGGCCAAATCGTACTTGCTCACGACGGAGCTTTTCCCGTGGTTCGCCGTGCCCGGAATTCTCTGCGTGCTGCTGGCGGGGCTCGTCCTGGCCTGGCCGAATCTGCGGAGTCGCGCCGTTCCGGCCCGTTCGCCCTTCATCAGCGGACCTTCCGCCCGATCATGATCTTCTACTGGCCCCATCTGCTCTGGCTGCTCGTTCCCGTCATCTTCCTGGCGTTCGGGGACTCGGTCCGGCGCGGAAACGGCGAATCGTCCCGCCCCTGGCCGAAGATCCTGCGCGCGTGGGCGGGGGCGAGGCAGGCTGCCGTCGGCAATGGGCACCATAGCACGCGCGGACGGCTGCTGCTCTGGCTGGGACTCATCTTCGGCATCGTCGCCCTGGCGCGCCCACAATGGGGCCGGGTCGAAGAACCGGTCTTCGATCAATCCCGCGAGATCGTCATCGCCCTCGACCTCTCGCGCAGCATGCTGGCGCCCGATGTCCGGCCCTCCCGCCTCGAACGCGCCCGCCTGCTTATTCAAGGCCTTCTGGACGGCCTGCGCGGCGAGCGCGTCGGCCTGGTGGTTTTCGCCGGCACGGCGTTTTTGCAGGTCCCGCTGAGCGCCGACTACGAGGTTCTGAACGAATTTCTGCCCTCGTTGAATCCCGCGTTCATGCCGGTGGGCGGCACCGACTACGAGGCCATGCTGCACGCCGTGCTGGACGCTTTTGGCGCCAGCGGCACGGCCGACCGGTATCTGATTGTGCTGAGCGATGGCGAAAGCACGACCGAAGGCTGGCAGGACCTGGTCGATGATCTGCGGAAGAAAAATATCCGGGTGATCGGCCTCGGCGTCGGGACTGCGGAAGGCGCGTTCATTCCCGATCAAGCGGGCGGCTATGTGAAAGACGAACGCGGCGCCGTCGTGCTCTCGAAACTCAACAGCTCCACCCTGCAGCAACTCGCCGCGGCCACCAACGGAGTGTATACCGACGCCAGCACGTGGGTGGACCTTGGCGCGCTGCTGAAACAGACCGTCGCTTCGGGCCGTCGGGGCGAGTTCAAGGAGCGGATCCAGGTGCGGCAACTGGAGCGTTTCCAGTGGGCCCTCGCGCCGGCGCTCTTGTGTTTGCTGCTCAGCCTGTGGCGCGAATTTCCGGTCCGGCCACGGGTGCGCAGTCTGCCGCTGGCAGCGCATTCCTGGGACCGGAGACCGGAGACCAGACCCTCCACGCCAGCCGGGGAAGACCGGAGGCCGAAGACTGGACCAGTGGCCGCCGCTGTCATCTTGCTGTTCGCCCTTTCCGGTATCCGGTTTCCGGTATCCGGTTTCGCGGCAGAGGATACTTCGGTCTACGCGGCACCGCTCAGCAAGCTCGTCGAGCAGCTTTCCGCGCAGCCGGCCCTTTCCGCCGCGGACTATGCCTCGCTCGCCCAGGAAACGGTCACTTGGGGACAACGGCTGCGGGAAGCGGGCCAGCCGGTGACACCGGGCCCGGTGCACGACGCGCTGGCCGGAGTCGACGCCGGCGAAAAACTGTCCAGCCACGCGGCCGACTGGGCTCAACTGCGGAGTCAGCTTGACGATTTGCTCAAGAAACCGCCGGAGCCACCCCCGCAGCCGCAACCCCAAAAGCAACAGCAGCAGAAGAAGGAGCAACAGCAGCCGCAGCAACAACAACAAAACAGCGGCGGCAATTCGCCGGAATCTCAGCAGGAGAAATCCCCC
>DASRKV010000170.1:0-3803 GCA_035648795.1 Opitutaceae bacterium | reverse complement strand
CGCGACCGGGTTTTTTTGTGTTCCTTGGCTGAGCTTCTTGCCTTTCAGCCTTTAAATTTGTATCGGATTTCGACATTTGTGCTTCGTCTTTTCCGATCCCGCGCCCGATGTGCAGGATTTCGTCTGCACGGAACTAAAGCCTGATATTACCATGACCTTCCTCCACCGCCCCCGAAGATCCGGAAGTCTGCGCGCCATCCTTGGGCTGGCATTGACCGGCTTGCTTGTGGCGGACGCCGCCGTCGGTCAAACCAAGCTCATGTCCCCGCATCCACGCTCCGTCCAACGCATCGATTATCAGGGTTGGCCCAATTCCCTCCTCCTCAGCAACGGCTTGGTGGAAGCCGTCGTCGTGCCGGCGATCGGGCGCGTCATGCAACTGCGCTTTGCCGGGGAACGCGACGGCCCGTTCTGGGAGAACCCGATGCTCGCGACCCAGAACACGGCGCCGGACGCCAACGGTTGGGCCAACTTCGGCGGAGACAAGGCTTGGCCATCGCCCCAGACGGACTGGAACCGCATTGCCGGGCGAGGCTGGCCGCCGCCGGCGGCGTTCGATGGCCGGCCCATGGAGGCGGCAATCGAAGGATCGACCGTCGTGACGTTGGTCTCGCCGATCGACACCGGGTTCGGCATCCGCATACGCCGGCGCATTGAACTTCTGCCCGACCGGCCGGTCATGACGGTCACCACCGCCTACGAGAAGATCGCCGGACCGCCGTTGGAGGTTGGCGTTTGGGTTATCACGCAGCTCAAGGATCCGATGTTGGTATGCGTCCCGCTCGCCGGCTCCTCGGCCACGGACACCGGTTATGTGCCCCTGCTGGGGGGACCGCCGCCCGATCTACGCGTGGCCGACGGGCTTCTTTCGCTGACGCGGGATCCCCGACTGCATCGCAAGATCGGAATGCGCGCCGCCACCTTGGTCTGGGTCGGCGCAACCGAGCTGCTTCGGATCGATTCAGCCCTGATGGCCGGCGGAAAATACCCCGATAACGGCAGCAGCGCGGAAGTTTATACGAACGCTGATCCGCTGACTTACGTTGAACTGGAACTGCTCGGTCCGCTAGCCCGGCTGGCGGCCGGCGAGAAACTCGAGCGAGTTTCCTCGTACACCCTCGTCCGTCGCGCCGGCTCGAATCCGGAATTGGACGTCAGCCGGCTGCTGGCGGGCGAGTCCGGGCCGCCTTGACCCACTATAAGCCGCGCGCATTAGGAATCCGTCGGACTGAACCCCCCCAAAAAAAGGGACAGACCCCACGCCTGTCTGATTAAGGGCGGATCGGAGTTTTCTTAGTGGCGGACAACAAGCAAGTAGCGAGGAAACGAGGGTGTCCTCGATTTGAGTTTTCGGTGTCGCGATCCGGGCCAATGTGGCCCGATGCACCACGAGAGAACGGTCGTCGCCCAGATTCTCGACGGGTTGGAGCTCAAAGAGGAGCGAGGGTGGGAGCGGAGGGACAGACCCCTTTGGGACCCCGTCAGCGATCGGCCACGGATCGATGCGACTGTTCGACGGGACAATTTCCCTTTCAAAGAAAAAGAAGGGACAGACCCTTTGGGAGACCAGATTCGTTTTAGTGGGGTCTGGACCGGGAATCATCCCAAATCGTCATTCGTAGCCAATGGCTTGCACCCAGTGGCTTTCTTAATTTGATGATTGCCTGTGCTGCTACCGTACGAATCTCTCGGTCATCACTGTCTTGCCTCGATGGGGCAGCCGAATTCGGTGGCGCGCCATTTACACAATAAACCTCCGAAATCGTCATTCCTCCATGCGTATCACACCTAGTCTCTTCGTCACCCTCGGCTTGCTCACCGTATGCGCCACGAGTCGGGCCGAGCCGCTGGCGGTCGGCGCACAGGCCCCCGCCGTCGCCGGCATCACTGACACCGGCGCCAAGCTTGATCTGGGCACTGTCTACTCCAAAGGCTACACCCTCGTCTTTTTCTTTCCCCAAGCCGGGTCGCACGACTGCACCGCCGAGGGTTGCAGCCTCCGCGACGCCTATCAGGCCCTGTCCAACAAGGGTGTGACGGTGGTGGGAGTGAGCACCGACGACAAGGACGCACAAAAAGCCTTCAAGGAGAAGAACCACTTCCCGTTTACGCTCATCGCCGACACTGACCATACGATCATCAATGCCTTCGGGGTGCCAATCAGCGAAAAATGGGGAACGGGCCCGCGCGCAATGCGGCAGTCATTCCTCATCAACAAGGACGGCAAGATTGTCTGGCGCGACCTGAAAGCCTCGACCAATGAGCAGGCGGCAGACGTGTTGAAGGCCTTGCAGCAACTGGGTGGCTGACCACCCGCAGGGCAAGGGCAAGCATCGCCGCGCCAGTCAATAACTGGCGCGTTTTTTGTCGCCGTTCGGTGATCCAGTTTTATGGCGTCCCGATGTTTATCGCCGCCTGTGGGGCAAGTCCTGCGTGAGTCGGCCTGCCCGTCCTGCTTCGGCGCGTTGTGCCCGAACGCACCGGACCGGCAAAAAAGAGAGCGAAATTAGGGACAGACGAGCGAAATTGGGGGCGGAGCGAGATTAGGAACAGACAATTTTCCCGAGAGGGACAGGCGATTTTCCCGAGAGAAGCGAAACTTGAGACAGACGACTTACCGAGAACCAGGGGCACAGACCAATTCGGGACGGCCTTGACATGAGAATCTTACGCTGGACAAAAGGTGGAAACGTGGAGGTTGACGGAACGGATGGGCGCGCTGAATTGACGGGTTATGCGACAGGCGCGGATCAAGATCGCGGCGGAGACGGGCGAGGCCGTGTATCATTGCATGAGCCGGTCAGTGAACGGAGAGTGGCTCTTCGACGATCAGGCCAAGGAGGTCCTGCGAAAGCAGTTGTGGCAGGTGGCTGACTACTGTGGCGTCGAAATCCTTACCTACGCTATCCTGTCCAATCATTTTCATGTCCTGGTGCAGGTGCCGCAGAAAACGCCGGTGAGCGACGCGGAACTCTTGCGGCGCTATCAGGTGTTGTATCCGCAGCCGACGCGCCACCAGAACGTCCGACTGGAGGTCATTAAGAACGAATTGGCCGCCAACGGGCCCGAGGCCCGACGCTGGCGGCAGCGCCAGTTTGCCCTCATGGGCGACATCTCTCCATTCATGAAGCTGGTGAAGTTGCGGTTCTCGATCTGGTACAACCGCGCGCACCACCGGTTTGGCACGCTGTGGGCGGAGCGGTTCAAGTCGGTACTGATCGAGCCCTGCGGCCGGGTGCTGGCGACGGTGGCTGCGTACATTGACTTAAACAGCGTGCGAGCGGGACTGGCGGATGATCCGAAGGACTATCGGTTCTGCGGCTACGCCGAGGCCGTGGCCGGATCAGCGGCTGCGCGGCGCAATCTGGTATCTGTTATCGGCGTTGCGGACTGGGTCGGGGCACAGATCGCCTATCGACTGATGCTCTTTGGCACCGCCGCCGGAACGCGCGAGCATGGCGCGGTAATCACCCCGAAAGATCTCGCCGCGGTGGTGGCCGCGGGGGGCCGGCTGCCGCTGGCAACGGTATTGCGCTGCCGGCTGCGCTATTTCAGTAACGGTGCGGTGCTCGGCAGCCAGATTTTTGTCGAGCGACAACTGGCGGCCTATCGCGCCCGCACCGGCCGGCGCGAGCGCAGCGGAGCCCAGTTCCTGCCCTCGATTGCTGATTGGGGCGAACTTGCCGCGCTGCGTGGCGTGCGCCAAGCGTTCGCGTAGCTGCCGAGCGCGCCGTCCGCCACCTGCTAGAGGCGTCGGCTCGTTTCTTCCATCCTTCCTCTTGTACGAGGCGCATCCTCGCCTT
>DASRKV010000169.1:0-7190 GCA_035648795.1 Opitutaceae bacterium | reverse complement strand
GAACATCTGACCCCGGGGTTTCTGGCGGGCGATGAACCCGTGGGCGTTCTGGTGATCAGCCATGTGCTGAACGAGTTGCCGGCCGGCGAACTCCTCGCGTTGCGCGGCCTCGCCTCGCGCGCCGCCGCGATAATCTGGGTCGAGCCGGGAACCCGGGAGGTCAGCCGGGCGCTGATCGAACTCCGCGAACAACTCCGGGATCGATTCCGGATGATCGCGCCGTGCACGCATCAAGGTGCGTGCGGTCTGCTGGTGCCGGAAAATGCCCGCCACTGGTGTCATCATTTTGCCTCGCCGCCGCCGGGCATCTTTGCCGATTCCAACTGGGTGAAGTTCGGCCAGCGGGCGGGGATCGATCTGCGCAGCCTGCCTTACAGTTTTCTCGCCTTGGAGCGGCGCCGGACGAGTGAGCCGGACCCGCCTGCCGGATTCTCGCGCGTTATTGGAGAACCGCGTAGCTACAAGGGCTTTGCCAAGGTGTTGAGTTGCGAAGCCGGCGGGGTGGTCGAACGGATGGTTCAGAAGCGCGACGCCCCGGGGCTGTTCAAGCAGTTCCGCCGTCCGGAGGGCGCGCTGATCTACCGCTGGACGATCGCCGAAGGAAAAATCGTGGGCGGAGAACCGCTGTCACGCTTGACTCACAGCGGCGGGATTTGAAACTGCCCTCCCCCCCCTTTCATTCCATGAGCCAACAATACAACAAGGTAATCAAGCGTCAGCGTCGCCTCGCCCTGCTCAAACGGCGAAAGCAGCATGCCAAGCAGGCCAAGGCCACCAAGGCCTGAGGACGTTCCTGTCCTTCTCCGCCGCGGCGGCCTGCCGCGGCTTTTTTTTGCGCCCTGCGCCACCCAGTCCGCCGATGATCAAAGTCAGTCTCGTTTCGCTCGGTTGCGCCAAGAATCTCGTCGACAGCGAGATCATGGTGGGCCACCTGCATCAGGCGGGCATGCAGGTCGTGCCCGATGCGGCCGAGGCCGATGTGGTCATCGTCAACACCTGCTCATTCATCGACTCCTCGAAAGAGGAATCGATCGCCCACATTCTCAAGGCGCACGAGCAACGCGGCCTGCGCAAACGCCGGCGCGGGCAAAAGCTGATCGTGGCCGGGTGCATGGCCCAGCGGTTTGCGCGGGACCTGCCGGGCGCCCTGCCGGAGGTCGACGCCTTCATCGGCCTCGACCAGATCACGCAAGTGGCGCCCATCATCAGCGAAATCTATGCCCGACAGCGGAACGGATCGTCACCGCCGGAAAGCTTCGTCACCCGGCGGTCCACCTTCATCCCGGATTACGACACGCCGCGTTTTCGCCTCACGCCACCCCATTTCGCCTACGTCAAGATCGCCGAGGGCTGCAATCACCCCTGCACGTTCTGCATCATTCCCCAAATCCGCGGCCGGCATCGCAGCCGCACCGTCGACAGCGTCGTTGCCGAGGCGCGGCAACTGGTCGCCGAAGGCGTCAAGGAGCTGAATCTCATTTCCCAGGACACGACTTTCTTTGGCATGGATACCTGGGAACAGCGGCCCAATCCGCGCACGCCGGTCGATTCGTCCCGCGGCGCGGCGCTCACCACCTTGCTCCGCCAACTGCAGGCGATCGACGGCGAATTCTGGGTCCGCCTGCTCTACACCCATCCCGCCCATTGGAGCGACGAACTCATCGCCACGATCGCCGCCTGCCCGAAAGTCGCCCGTTACGTGGACATGCCGCTGCAACATATCAGCGACCGGATGCTGGCCGCAATGCAGCGCGAGACGGATGGACGCCACATTCGCGATTTGGTCAGGCGCATCCGCGCCGGCATCCCCGGGATCGCCCTGCGCACCACGTTCATCGTGGGTTTCCCCGGCGAAACCGAAGCGGACATCGCTGAATTATGTGATTTCATCCGGGAGACGCGGTTCGAACGTCTGGGTGTGTTCCGCTACTCCCAGGAGGAAGGAACGAAGGCCGGCAAACTGCGGGGCCAGATCCCCGCGAAGGAAAAGGAACGGCGCTGGCACCGCGTGATGGCGCTGCAGCAGGAGATCGCAGCGGAAATCGGCCGGAGCCGGGTCGGCCGCACCATCAAGGTGCTGGTGGAAACGCCGGGCGTGGCTCGCGGGGAGGCCGACGCCCCTGACATCGACGGCCGGATTTATGTCCAACCCGATCTGCCGGTGGGTCAATTCGCCGACGTGACGATCACCGGTTGTCGCGACTACGATCTGCTGGCCCGGCCGTAACGTAGCGATGCGGTCCGATCGAGAAGGGCGGGATTGCCGGATCCCGCCATTTTGCCGGGCGAGGCGGGGTACGGCGACCCCGCCCTACAACGCCGCACCGGACTGTCCGCGGTATTGTGCGCGAAAATCGCTCCAATGCACGGATTGGGCCTGGCCCGCAGAGTCCGAACCCGCCGGCTTCCGACGGGCTGCCAGGCATTCAATTCTCCTGGGGAGCCGGGGGGACGAGCGCTGCAATGTCAGCTGCCGGAATCACCACCGTGCCCTTGGGAACCCCCTTATCCACATAGCGCACGCAGATGCCCACCACCGATCCTTGAGGATCAAAGACGGGGCAGCCCACCGCATCAGCGTACGAATCGGTGCTGATCAACAGCAACCGGCGCGGTCTCTCAATGATGCCGGTCAGGGTCGTCGCCCGGACCAGCGGCACGCGCTGCATCATCTCACCCGTCCGTGAGACCAAGTAGTAATTCCCAAGCACCGAAGCTGAATCCGGAGTGTGGATCAGATCGACAAAGCTGAAGGTGCCTTTGCCCGGCCCTGCGCCTTCCGGAACCAGGAACACCAAATCATGGTCCGCGTCTTGCCCCACGATCTTGGCCGGAATCTCCGTGCCATCGGCCAGGCGCAGGCGCACCTTTTTGAATTCCGTCTTGCCGATCTCAACCGGCATGCCGCCGGTGTTCATCTGGCTGCGGTTGGATTCGAAGACCGCTCGCGGATCGATTTCGCTCAATGAGGTCACGGTCAGCCCCACGGATGCGATCATCGTGCCGTTGATATCGATCTTTTGCTCGTTGGGCGGGAGGACCCGATCGCCAACGGTGACCCGCAGCATCGCCGAGCATTTCACCCCCACGATGGCATCGGCGTAGCGTCGGACGATCAATCGGCCGGTGGCGGCTTCGCCGTCGGGCAGCGCGCGCGCGGCTGGAGATATGGCCCAGACCAGGACACCAAGAATCAGCAGGGAGGAGAGGCGGAATTTCATAGCCAAAAAAAGTGGATGTTGTCGTGAGCCAGGAAGCAGAACGCAACGCAACCATCGGAGTTTCCACCAACTGCCGCCGGCCTGCAAGACTTCGTCGCGCTGACGCGTGGCCGTTCAGGTTCTCACGGCCGAAGCATACCGGTCGATAATTCCATCGAAGCTGCCGTTGCTGAAAAACACCACGACCCGCGGCGGGCCATGGGGCGGCAGCGTATCGCGCACCAGGCGTTCATAGAGCGCGTCGTTCGTGGGGAACCACTGGGCATGCACGCCCCGGCTCTCGAGTTGCCGGGCAACCCCCGCGGCATCAAAGCGTTCCTCCTCCGCGAGCTTTTCGGCCCGGCTGACCGCGCCCAAATAGACCTCATCGGCCTGCGCCAGCGCGCGGGCGAATCCGTCTTGCAGGACCCGGGTGCGCGCCGTGTTGCTGCGCGGCTCGAAGGCCGCCACCAGCCGCGCCCCCGAGAACCGGGCGCGCAGCGCGGCCAGGGTTTCGGCCAGCGCCGTGGGATGGTGGCCAAAGTCCTCGATCACGGTCACCCCCGCGGTGCTCGCCCTCGCCTCCTGCCGGCGCTTCACCCCGCGAAACCGCGCGAGCGCGCCGAGCTTGATCCCGCGCGGGTCAATCGCCGCCGGATCCGGCTGGTCGGGAGCGGTCCGCATTGCCTCCGGCTTCGCGCCCTGCGGTGGCGACCCCACGGCGAGACCGGCGGCGCATGCGGCCATGGCCGCATTCCGCGCGTTGTAGATGCCGAGCAGCGACCAGCGAACCTCCGCCCACGGCTGTCCGCGCCATTCCAGGGCAAACGTGGCGCCCGTCGCGCCCTCCGCGAACGCCGTGATCCGCAGATCGTTTTCCGGGCCGAGGCCCACCCGGACGACGCGGGTCCACGACAACGGCCCCAGGGCGCGCAGGTTGGCATCGTCACCGTTCATCACCACACAGCCGTTCCGGGGCACGATCCGGGTGAAATGACCAAAGGTTCGTTGCACGTCCGCCAGGTCGCGAAAAATGTCCGCGTGATCGAACTCGAGATTATTCAACACCGCGATGTGCGGGGCGTAATGGATGAACTTGCTCCGCTTGTCGAAGAACGCGCTGTCATACTCGTCCCCCTCGATCACGAACGGATCTTCCGGCGCGCCGAGGTGGCTCCCGTCCGGCGGATCCTGCGGCACCCCGCCGATCAGGTAGCCCGGATCGCGCCCGTTTTCCCGCAGGAGATACGCCGTCAGCGCGGTCGTCGTCGTTTTGCCGTGCGTGCCGGCCACGACGATGTTTCGGCGATGCCGCAACACCGAATCATGCAGCAGCGCCGGGAGCGAAGTGATGGGCAGGGCGCGGGTGTCGAGCAGCCACTCGACTTCCGGATGCCCGCGGGACATGGCGTTGCCGATGACCACCAGGTCGGGCGCCAGGCGCTCCAGTCGCGCCGGATCGTAACCCGCGTGCACGGCGATGCCCGCCTGGGCCAGCACCGTGCTCATCGGCGGATAGACGCCCAGATCGGAACCCAGCACCTCGTGACCGGCCGCCCGCGCGAGCAGCGCAGCGTTGCCCATCGCGGTCCCGCAAATCCCCATGAAATAAATACGCATGAATTTGTTTTCGCGAATTACGCAGATGGACCGGGAGTTTTAAAGACATAAACCGGGGCGTGGATTCAAACCGGAAGATCGCTGCCGTCCGGAGCGGAACCGGCGCCCGGCCGGCCGGCGGCGGGCCGCGTCGACGGTTCTCATCCGACATCCTCCCGCCAGCAGTGGACCATTGACGGCACCGCGATTGCGGGCGGGCAGATGGCCGGATCAGCGATCGACACTGCAACCGACCCACCGACTGGGAGCCGCCATTCGTGGCCCCGACACGAAACCGGATGCCCACTGGGTCCGGCGACGACCCTACTTCTTCCGTGCCGCGGGCTTCTTGCCCGCCTTCGTGGGAGCCAGGTGCGTCCCGGCCCTCGGGGCGCCGTTTCTCCCGGCGGCGGCCGCCCCGGTGGAAAGCGCCTCCACCGCCGCGCGCAGCAGTTCGCCGGCGCTCACCTTTTTTTGCCGGGCCGTCTTAAACAGCGTCCGTTTTTGATCCGGCGCCAGCCGGACGGAAATCTGGCACTGCTCCCGCGGGGGAGCCTGGAAGCCGGCGAAATCGAAACCGGCCAGCGCGCGGCGGACCACGTCGCTGGCGGATCTGAGGCCCAATCGGCCACGACAATCGTGGATCCGGTCGACCAGGGAACTCGGGAGTTCGAACGTCAGCGGCGTTGAAGCAAGGAGACGATGGGAGGCCATGCGAAGGGAAGGGTAAATTTCGCGAGGAGTGATCTTGCTGACCGCCCTACAACAGCCGCACCTTTGCACCAAGGGCAATGAAAATCGGCGCGGCATTCCGGGTTGACTCACCCGGGGCATGGCCGATCTTCACACGCTCCGGGCGCGCCTTCGACCCGTCGCCATCATGGCCAAAGTCGTCATCGAAAACCTGCTCAAGATTTTTCCCGAAAAGAGCGGCCCCGGCGTCCGTGCGGTCAACGAGATCAACCTGGCCATCGAGGACCGGGAATTCATGGTCCTCGTGGGGCCATCCGGCTGCGGCAAATCCACCACCCTGCGGATGATCGCCGGCCTGGAGGAGATCACTGGCGGCACGATCGCCATCGACGGACGCGTCGTCAACCAGGTGCTGCCCAAAGACCGCGACATCGCGATGGTCTTCCAGAATTACGCGCTCTATCCGCACATGTCGGTCTACGACAACATGGCGTTCGGATTGAAGCTGCGGGGCCTGCCGAAGGCCGCGATCGCCGCGCGGGTGCAGGAGGCCGCCGCGCTGCTCGGGCTTGAAGCGTATCTGCAGCGGAAGCCCAAGGCGCTTTCCGGCGGCCAGCGTCAGCGCGTCGCGGTGGGCCGCGCGATCGTGCGCAAGCCGAAGGTGTTCCTCTTCGACGAGCCGCTCTCCAACCTCGATGCCAAGATGCGGGTCTCCACGCGCACCGAGATCTCCAAGCTTCACGCCCGCCTGGGCGCCACGATGATCTACGTGACGCACGATCAGGTCGAAGCGATGACGATGGGGGACCGGATCTGTGTGATGAAGGACGGCAATATCATGCAGGTGGCCGAGCCCCTCGCCCTGTACCGCCACCCGGAGAATCTCTTCGTCGCCGGCTTCATTGGCAGCCCGCCGATGAACCTCTTCAAGGGCACGGTGGCGCCGGATCACGGCCGGCTGGTCTTCGTGGAGGCCGGGGATCCGGCGGCGGCGCTCCGCCTCGCGCTGGACGACGCGCTGGCGAAAAAAGCGGCGGCTCACGTGGGCCGGCCGCTCGTGTTTGGCATCCGCCCGGAGAACATCACGAATGTTCCGGCGGCCGGCGGGACCGATCCACAACGCACCGTCGAGGTGAACATCGAGGTGGTCGAGCCGATGGGCGCCGAGACGTATCTATATCTGGATACCGGGGCGAATTCGTTTGTCGCCCGCGTTCGCGCCAATGACCGTTTCGATCCGAATCAGCGGCTGAAAGTCTCCTTCGACGTGGAAAAAGCGCATCTCTTCGACGCGGCCACGGAACAGGTTTTGCCGTGAGCCGGTCGGGCTACCGCCCGGCCAGCACCAGTTTCCGCACCCACGCGTAGGCGGCCGGCGGATCCGGCGCGACGGCCCGGGGATGCCACCGGAGTCCGGCCGCAATCTGGCGGCCGGGATGGATCGCCACCATGGGCACGCCCGCCGCGCGCCCTCCCGCCAGATCCTGGTCGGAGTCGCCGACGAAAATCACCTGCGGCGGCGCCAACCGCCATGACCGGACGATGCTCAGCAGGCCTTCCGGGTCGGGCTTGTGCGAGGGAAGATCGTCTCCGCAAATCACCGGGTCAAAACCATGCTCCCACGACAACGCCCGGAGTCGCGCCAGGGTCGAGTTCCGCTCGCGGCCGGTCCAGAGGCCGACCCGTACGGAGGCGGCC
>DASRKV010000168.1:0-20961 GCA_035648795.1 Opitutaceae bacterium | reverse complement strand
CCTTATTTTCTTCTACGGACTTTTAAAACCGCCTGTCCCTTCCTTTGTGAACACTTGTGTGGCAACGGACCGGACGTAGATTGCCCTCCCCCATGGATTCGGATTTCGCAATCCGCCTTTGGGGGTTCTCCTCCCCGCTTTCTCCGCGTCCTCTGTCGGAACCACACCAACCGTAATTTCTGATCGACTCCGCCGCCTCCCTCCCGCTCGCATCCACGGCAGCTTCTCTGCATGAGTCAACCAGCCCCATCTTCCAGGTCGCAGCCAACCAGCCCGCAACCGCAGCGCCTCCTCGTTTCCGATTTCGACGGCACCATGACCCGGTGGGATTTCTATGATCTCGTGCGCAAACAATGGCCGCTCCCACCGGACGACGATCCTTGGGAGCAATATGTGGCCGGCCGGCTGACTCATTTCGCCGCCCTCGCGGAGATCTTCGCCCGGATCCGAACCGACGAGGCGACGCTCCTCGGCCTGGTCGACCGGATGGAACTCGATCCTTGCCTGCCCCAAGCCGCGCGCACGCTGCGGGAGCACGGTTGGACCATCACCGTCGCCTCCGCCGGGTGCGAATGGTATCTCCTCCGCCTGTTGCGGCAGGCGGGGCTGGCGCTGGAGGTCCATGCCAACCCCGGCGAGTTTTCGCCGGCCACGGGCCTGCGCATGCACCTCCCGGAAAACTCGCGCTTTTTCAGCCCCTCCACCGGCATCGACAAGCTTGCCGTGGTCAAGGACGCCCGGCAGCGGAGCGCCGAGGTTGCGTTTGCCGGCGATGGCCGGCCCGACCTGGAACCGTCCTTGTTGGTGTCCCCGGAGCGCCGCTTTGCCCGCGGCTGGCTGGCCGAAAACCTGCATCGTCGGCGCCAGGCGTTCCATCATTTTGAAGACTGGGCGGAACTCGCCCATCTGCTGCTCGACCCTTCATCCCCATGCTGACCCTCAAACAAGTTTCCATCCCGGTGCTGGTCCGCGTGAAAAAAGACGCCCTTGATCGCATCGGCATCTACGCGCGGCGCCTCCAATTCACCCGCGTGGTCCTGTTGTTCAGCCAGGATCTCCAGCCGGCCCTGCTGGCGCGCGTGAAGGCCAGTCTGGCCGCCGAACAGATCGAGGTGTTGCAGCAATTGCCGGTGGTGGCCGCGAGCTTCGAACAGGCCGAAGAATTCTTTCGCCGTCTTTCGACTACGACTGACGCCGTCATCGGCGTGGGCGGGGGCAAGGCGCTGGACGTCGCCAAGTATGTCGCGTTCCTCGCCCACCTCCCGTACTTTGCAGTCCCCACGTCGCTTTCTAATGACGGTTTCTGCAGCCCCCAATCGAGCCTGACCGTGGAGCACCGCCGCCGGTCGTTGCCGGCGGCCATCCCCTTTGGCGTGATTCTCGACACTGAGGTCTGCCTGCGCGCGCCCGAGATTCTCTGGCTTTCCGGCGTCGGCGACCTTGCGGCCAAATTGACCGCCGTGGCGGACTGGAAGCTCGCTTTTCACGCCATCGGAACGCCGGTCGATGATTTCGCAGCCCTGTTGTCCGACGCAACCGTCTTCCAATTCATCGCCCGGCCGGTCCGCGATGCCGAGGGGGTGAAACTGCTCGGCACGGCCCTGATGTTGAATGGCATCGCCATGGCACTCTGCGGCTCTTCCCGACCCGCCAGCGGCAGCGAGCATCTGATCTCCCACGCGCTCGACGCCCTCGGCGCGCTGCCGCGCCTGCACGGTCTGCAAGTCGGCGTCGCCACCTACCTCGTCAGCTGTCTGCAGGCCCAAAATACGGAGCGGATCGCCAGTCTGTTTGGCGCGACGGGCTTCTGGCGGGTGATTGCGGCGGATCCGTTCCGTCGCGCCGAGTGGCTTGAGGCCGCGCGCATCGCGCCAACGGTGAAACCAGGGTTCTACACCGTGCTGTCGGCCCGCGATTGCCTGCCGGAGATTGAGCGCCTGCTGACCACCGATCCGCACCTGCAGGCGTGTTTCGTTTGAAGCTCGCGTCAATTGTGGCGTTGCGTCGTGGGCGCCATTCCGCAAATTCGCGGGTTCTGATATGACTGCTGAGAAACCAGACCCCAGCGCCCCGGCACCGACCGACTTTATCCGCGACATCGTGGCGGCTCATGTGGCCGAGCGTCGTTATCCGCGGATCGTCACCCGATTTCCGCCGGAGCCCAACGGCTACCTGCACATCGGTCACGCCAAGTCGATCTGCCTCAACTTCGGCATCGCGCGGGAGAACGGCGGCCAATGCAACCTGCGGATGGACGACACGAATCCGACCAAGGAGGACGTCGAGTACGTGGAGTCCATCATCGCGGATGTGAAATGGCTGATCGACGGCTGGGCCGACCATTCCCTCGGATTCAAGCTCAAGGGCCGGACCCCGGAAATGCGGGCGGTCGACGGCAAGCCTGACTTTTATCTCGCCGCCGCAGACCTCGCGCCCAGCGGCGCGCCGACGCCCGCCCTCGCCGTCGAGCCCTTCTACGCGAGCGACTATTTCGGCCAGATCTATGAATACGCCCTGGCGCTCATCCGGAAGCGCCAGGCGTACGTCTGCGACCTCAGCCCTGACGACACCGAGCGCTACCGCGGCTCGCCCGACAAGCCTGGGGTGGACAGCCCGTTTCGCGGTCGAACGGTCGCGGAGAATCTGGATCTTTTCGAACGCATGAAGGCCGGAGAGTTTCCCAACGGCGCCCGCACGCTCCGTGCGCGGATCGACATGACCGCGCCCAACGTCTGGCTCCGCGATCCGGTGCTCTACCGCATCCGCCACGCCGACCACCACCACACGGGCGCCACCTGGTGCATCTACCCGATGTACGACTTCGCGCACTGCTTGAGCGATTACATCGAAGGCGTCACCCACAGCATCTGCACCCTCGAATTCGAGGTGCACCGTCCGCTCTACGATTGGATCCTGACGTCGCTCGACCTGCCCCGGCCGCTGCCGCATCAGTATGAATTCGCGCGGCTGAACGTCGGCTATACCATCATGAGCAAGCGCAAGCTGCTCCAGCTCGTGCAGGAGAAGATCGTCAACGGTTGGGACGATCCGCGCATGCCGACAATCTGCGGGCTGCGCCGCCGTGGCGTCCCCGCGAGCGCGCTGCGCGACTTCGCCTACCACATTGGCGTGACGAAATTCGACAGCCTCACCGATGTCGCCGTGCTCGAGCACGCGATCCGCGAAGAGCTGAACCAGACGGCGTTGCGCCGCCTGGCCGTCCTCCGGCCGATGAGGGTCGTGCTGACGAACATCCCCGCCGGCGACGTGATCTCTTGCACCGCGATCAATAATCCAGAAAAGGACATTGCCGGCACCCGCGAGCTTCCGCTGACCCGCGAACTGTTCATCGAGAACGATGATTTCATGGAGACCCCGCCGCCGAAGTATTTCCGGCTGCGGCCGGGTGGCGAAGTACGCCTCAAGTACGCTTGCATCATCAAATGCGACGAGGTGATCAAGGACGTCGCGGGCAACGTCGTCGAGCTACGGTGCATGGCCGATCTCGATTCCCGCACCGGCGGCCCGAACGCCGGTCGCAAGATCAAAGGCACGATCCATTGGGTCAGCGCGGCCCAGGCGGTCGACGCCGAGGTGCGCCTCTACGACCGCCTGTTCACCGTGCCCGACCCCGGAGCGAGTGCCGACTTCAAGGATTCCATCAATCCGCATTCGCTCGAAACCGTGACCGCAAAACTCGAACCATCCCTCAAGGTCGCCCAGTCCGACGAGCGTTACCAGTTTGAACGTCTCGGCTACTTCACCCTTGATGGCGACAGCCAGCCCGATCATCCGGTCTTCAATCGCACGATCACGCTGAGAGATGTCTGGGCCAAAGCCCCCGGAGCGAAGTGAGCCCCATGAAATCGCCTCGCATCGGCATCATCGGAGGCACGGGCCTCTACCAGCTCGAGGGATTTTCGAACCAGAAATGGGTGCGCGTCCGGACACCGTTCGGGCCGCCGTCGGACGCGCTTTTGACCGGCACGCTGGCCGGTCGCGAGGTCGTTTTCCTGCCGCGCCACGGCCGCGGGCATCGCATTCTACCGGGCGAACTCAACCACCGGGCCAATATCTGGGCGCTGAAAAAACTGGGGGTGGCGTGGATCATCAGCGTGAGCGCTGTCGGTTCGTTGCAGGCGCGTTATCGACCGTGTGACGTCGTGCTGATCGACCAATTCATCGACCGGACAAAGCAGTCGGCGGCGCACACTTTTTTCGGCCGCGGCCTCGCGGGGCACGTCGCGTTCGCCGAACCGATTTGCGGAGAGCTGCGGCAATTGCTTTTGGCAAGCGCCCAAGCGGTCAAGGCGCGCGTGCACGACCGCGGCACCTATGTCTGCATGGAAGGTCCGGCCTTCAGCACGCGGGCCGAATCGCTGTCCAATCACCAGCAAGGCTACGACGTCGTCGGCATGACCAATCTCGGCGAGGCCAAGTGCGCCCGCGAAGCCGAGATCGCCTACGCCACCGTGGCGATGATCACCGACTACGATAGTTGGAAGACGGATGAGGCGCATGTGACGATCGAAATGGTCGTCGAATACCTCCACCGGAACGCCGCCACGGCCCAGCAGATTGTCCTGCGGACGATTCCGAAAATCCCTCTCGAGCCGACCTGGCCGTGCCACTCCGCCTTGAAGAACGCCATTCTGACCGACCGCAAATGCTGGCCGGCTTCGGCGCGGAAGGAACTCGCACCGCTCCTGGCAAAATATCTCTGATCCTCCGGCCGGCGCTGCGGATGGGTCGCCACTCGCTGGTGCTCGCAGCTACGAACACGTAGCCAAAGCCGTGAGGTTTTGGACTTGAATCCCAACTCACACGAGTCTGGCCGCAGTGCTTTGCGCCCCGGCGGCCTTGCATAAAGCGTTCTCCAACGCCGACAGTCGCCACTGGCTGGCGCTCGCAGCTACGTGGGCGCTTCAGCCAGGACGAAGCGCCACGGTTTTCCTGCCCAGACCGCTCCGGCATAGTCGACGCCGATCCGCGGCGTGGCTTTGATCGCACCGCGCGGCAGACGACCCCCCCGGTCTTCGATCCACAACCCGCTGCCGGGGGCGCAGACGGCACCGTTGAGCCGCCGGTCGATCTCCAGCGCCTTTGTAAGACGGCCGGGACCGGGCGCTCCTTCGACCCCGCGAATCAGCACCGCCGCCGGATAGTCCCGCGGTCCCGTCACGAGGTTGAGCATCTCATGCACGCCGTAGCAAAAATAGACGTACCAGACGCCGCCCGGCGCATACATGACCGCGTTGCGGGCCGTGCGTCCGTGGCGCGCATGGCAGGCCAGATCGCGCTCGCCGTCGTAGGCCTCCACCTCGGTGATCATCCGCGCCACCACGCCGTGCGGCGTGGACCGGACGAGGTACTTCCCGAGCAGGCTCCGCGCAACTGCAACCGTTATTTCCGACTGGAACGCTTTCGCTTTAACAATGCGCGTCATAGGGTCTAGATGGGAGCCCTACCTACCGGGACCACACCTTGATGGCAACCACCACCCAATCGCGACGCTCCGTGCTCCGCCAGGCATTGACCCTGTGCATCATTGATGGCGTCGCCTCCTCGCCGCTCTGCTATCTGTGGTTGCCGGGAAATTTCATCGTGGCGGCGTTGCTCACGGAGAGCTTTCACCTGTCGGAGGCGTCGTACGGCTTGATCGTCTCGCTCCCTTTCCTAGCCAATTTCCTCCAGATCTTTCTTACGCCACCGCTGGCGCACCATTTTTCCGCCAAAAGCGTCACGCTGGTGGCCGCCTGGGGCAACGCGGCCGGCTGGCTGGCCATGACGGTGGCGCTCTCGTTTCTCCCCCGGGGGGATCCGGACGCCAGCACCCCGGTTTTTCTTGCGTTCTTTTTGGGATTCAGCCTGCTCGCCTCGGTCAACGGGGTGGCCTGGAACTCCTGGACCCAGGAGTGGTCGCCGGAGCGGCTGCGCGGGAAATATTTCGGCTTTCGCAACGGGCTCATCCAGGCCGCGACGGTGCTTTTCCTCGTCCTCGTCTGGGGAACGCTCCGTCTGTTTCAAGGTTCGCTCCTCGCGCTGCAGGGCGTGTTGCTGTTCGCCGTAGCCCTCCGCGTGTGGTCGATCATCGCCCAGCACCGGCTCAAATCCGCCGCGCCCGCCGCCGGCTCCGCGTCGCCGTTGTCCTGGCAGGAGCAGTTGCAGACGATCCGGCGTTCGCGTTCGTTGGTCATGTTCATTGCCTTTGGCGCGATCTGGGGCTTCGCGTACAACAGCCTCGGGCCGTTCTACCCGGTCTTCATGTACAAACAATTGGGACTGTCCCTCGCGCACGTCTGCCTGTTCATCATTTTCAACACGGTGGGCGCCGCGGTGACGATGCCCACCTGGGGCCGGCTGCTCGACCGCCTCGGCAACAAATCGGTCATGGCGGCGGCGATCCTTCTCTGGCAGGCGCAATTTCTGGTCTGGGTTTTCCTGGATCGCGACAACACCTGGCTGCTCTATATTATTTGGGTCTGGAACGGTTTCACCTGGGCCGGCTTCACGCTCGGGCTCTTCAACATGCTGCTGAAGCTGATTCCGCCCGAGGCCAAGACCATCGCCATCGGTATCAACACCGCGGTGACCTCGATCGTCACGGCGGTTGCGCCGATTGTCAGCGGCGCCGCGATCACGTACGCACTGGATCACGGGTGGGACGCCATGCGGGTCTACCACTATGCGTTCCTGCTGCAGACGGTGCCGGCCTTCGTGTCGTGCCTGATTCTTCTGCGCGTGCGCGAGCCGAAGGCCAGCCCGCTCTCGGCCGTGTTCGGCGCGATGCGCAATATCCGCACCCTCGGCGCGATGCTGGGCCTGACTTTTATCGCCAACTATGTATTCGTGAAACCCGCTCGAAAGATTCCGCGATGAGCCCGCACATCCACACGTTGACCGGAAACCTCTTGTGGGAAAAGACGTTCAACTTCCCGACCTGGGAGGCCGGACGTACCCAGCGCGCCCAGTCGGCGGTCTTCCAAGTCGGCGGCAAAGGCATCAACGTCGCCAAGATGCTCACGCGGCTCGGCGCCCCCGCCACCGCCCTCTGTTTTCCCGGCGGCGCCACTGGCGCAGAATGCGAAGCCTGGGTGCGCGCCCAAGGAATCGCCTGCCGGACGTTTCCCGTTGCGCAAGACACCCGGGCGGGGCTGGTGGTGCGGGCGCCGGACCAGCCGGAAACAACCTTTCTCGGACCGGACGTGCCGATCGAAGGGGCGGCGGCGCAGGCGTGCGCCGACTATCTCGACCATTGCACCGAAGGAGATGTGCTGGCGATCTGTGGCAGCGTGCCCGGCTGGAATTCGGAAGATTGCGCGCCGCTGCGTGCGGCGGTGGACCGCTGGCTCGAGCGCGGCCCGGTGGTCGCGGACACGTATGGCCCGCCTTTGAACTGGCTGATCGAACGACCTCTGGCCTGGGTGAAAATCAACCGCACCGAGTTCGACGCATTGTTCGGCGACCAGGATCGACACGAACCGGTGGTCAATCGATTGCGTCTGGCGGCCGAAACGTGGTCGCCCCGCGCCTGGATCGTGACCGACGGGCCGCGGCCCGTCTGGTTTGTCGAACACGGCGGGGCTCCCGCCAGCCTGACACCGCCGCAAGTGACCGAGGTTTCGCCCACGGGCTCCGGCGATGTGCTGCATGCCTGTCTGCTGCATGCAGTCTTCCATCACCAAACTGCTTTTCCGGACGGCCTTCGGCAGGCGCTGCCTTATGCGGCGGCCAACGCCGCCCATGAAACTGCGGCCGATTTTCCGTTGAACAATCTGCCCCAGTTCGGGTCTATCGCATAGGTCGGGCGCCGCTGCGGTCTCGGCGGAGCGCGTCTCGGATCATTGCATGTTCCCCGTTCCAAACAAAGGTGCCATCGCTGCTCTCGCCGGCATCCTGCTGCTGCTGGCCGCCATCTTCGGTTACCGGTGGTACGCGGCTGATCTGGACCGCCAGGAAGCGGAGATCCGCAGCGCCAACGAACAGGCGCAATTGGCCGCCCGACGCGAGACGGCGGAACACCAGGCGGCGGCTGAGGCAGAGGCGCGGCGGTTGGCGGAGTTGAAGGCCGCACAGGACGCGCAGGAAGCGGAGCAGCGACTCACCCAGTTGCGCACTGACCAGGCCGCGCTTGAAGCCGCCCGGCAGGCGGCCGAGGAACGAACCCGTCAGCTCATCGCCGAACGCGAGCGACTGGCTCGCGAGAAAGAGGCCGCGGAGGGTGAAGCCCGGCAGCAGGCGGAGTTGAGAGAAAAGGGGGCGGCCGAGTCAGAGGCCCGCCGGCAGGCCGCGCTCAAGCAGCTGAGCGAGGCCGGGCAGGAAAAACAAACCATGATCGACCGCGAAGCGGCCCGACTTGCTTCGTTGAAGCGCCAACGGGAGATCGAAGCGCAAAGGGCCAGGGGGGGAATGATCCAACGCGTGATTTACCCGGTCGATTACACGCGTCGGGAGCTCTACTACATGGGTGTCGATCTCTACAATGCCGGGTTGCAGGAACAGATAAGGCCGATTCCGCCTGAGAAGTGACCGGGGCGATTCTTCCGAACCGCGGGCAGGCGACCCGTGCCAGGTGGCATGGCCATCTTGTCCATGTCTGAAGTTTCCCAAACCATGGGCGGGACGCTCCTGCCACGCCCCTACCGCCCAATGTCCAACTTAAGCCTTGCCTTGCCCATGGCGAGACCTCTTATTTCGCGGCTTCCATTTATGAAAGCCACCATCAAGACCCAGGGCCAGCAGTTCTCCGTGTCCGAGGGCGACGTCCTGATCGTCAACCGCTATCCGAAGACCGAGGCGGGCGCGACAATCGAGATCAAGGAAGTCCTCTCCGCGGGCGAAGGCGACTCGTTCAAGGTCGGCGCACCCTTTCTCTCCGATGCCAGCGTGACGGCCAAGATCCTCGAGAACAAGCGCGGCAAGAAGGTCATCGTCTTCAAGAAAAAGAAGCGCAAAGGTTACGAACGGAAACGCGGGCACCGCCAGGAACTGTCGGTGATCAAAATCGAGTCCATCAGGGCTTAAGGAGAATTTCGCCATGGCACATAAAAAAGGCCAATCCACCAGCGTCAACGGACGTTCGAGCCATTCGAAACGGCTCGGCATCAAGAAATTCGGCGACCAGTCGGTCATTGCAGGAAACATCATCGTCCGCCAGCGCGGCACCAAGCTGCATCCGGGGAAAAATGTCGGGATGGGACGCGATTTCACCCTGTTTGCGCTCACGGCCGGCGTGGTGAAGTACGATAAAGTCCATCGCCAGGTCCGGGTCGACGCGCTCAGCGTCTGATCTCCGCCGGACGGTCGAGACAATCTTGCGCGCAGCCCGCCGGCTGCGCGTTTTTTTGCGTCAATCCGCAATCCCCGAAGCATCGGCGCCGTTCCGGCTCCGGCTGGGACAATTGCACGGAATCCCCGGATGCCACCACGCCAGGGTCGCGCCCGATTTCAATCCACCGTTTTTTCGAACCTTCGTCCGACCGGCCCGTCTAGCGCTCTGCCTTTTGCCTCCTCCTTCTCCCATCTCAGATCCGGCCGGAGCCGACGCGGCGCTACGTGAAATCTCGCGCGCCCTGCGGCGGATTTGTCTCCTCCAGGAAACCGGCCGCGATGAAGAGGCCTCCCAACTCGAGCCCGTCCTGCTTGATCCGCTGGTCCAATCATTTCGCGAATTCCACGGAGCCGATTCCCTGCCGGAGGAACAAATCCGCGTCCTGCGCGCCAGTGAGCACGAACGGGCGGGCGACGCCGTCGCGTTGGGCTAGCTGCTGGCTCCGTTGCTGCTGGAACAACTGCGCCGCGCGCCGGATCCGCTTCGGTCGCACCACGCCTCGTCCACGCCCCGTCCGACGTCCGACCTTCCCCGACGACCGGCGATCGCACCCGATATCGCCGATTTGCTCGATGGAATGCTGGCCCAGGAGAACGAGCAACCCGCGCGCCGCCCGCGTCTTCGCCCCTGAACGCTGCCCAATCACCGTCGTCCTCAACCCGAAAATTGTTGCCCGCCATCATGACTACCGCCACCGCCGAAAAACCGACACCCGCCGTCGCCGTCCCCGTTGCCGCCCCGATCCCGGCGCGCAAATCCGACCGCAAGATCATCCTCGGCGGATTCGACCTTGGGACCAACAAATCCTGCATTCTGGCCGGTCCCGCCGGCAGCAATGACGTGGCCGTCAGCAAGATCGTGCCGACCGTGGTTGGCTACGTGAAGGAAGGCATCGTCGACGGCATCATCGGCGGCAAGCCGCGCATGCTCGAATTGGGCGAGACCATCGGGCGCTCCTGCAACGCCCTGCTCGACCAATTCTATCCCGCGCTGACCACCCTCATCGCCCGTGCCTCCTCCGACTCGGTGGTGCAGTTGCTGCAAAACATCATCATCACCGGCGGCGAAAGTCAGATCCGCGGCATTGATACCGTGTTGCAGAAACGGCTCGAGGACGATGGCTTTGAATCGCCCAAGGTCCGCCTCGCCGGTCAGGACTACAAACGCTACGTCGCCCTCGGCGCCCACAAAGCCGCCCGTGCCGCCCGCGAAAACCAGTGGCAGCACGTCCTGGACTAGACAATGCGATGATGTAGCGCGTGGTCGCCGAACCCCGCCGCTCCAGCCGAACCGCGCCGTGTGCCGCAAAACGGCGGCATTCGGCGATGCCGCCCTACATCTGACTGAATCATTCCGCCTAAGGATATTGGCCCGGCAGGAGTCCCGCCCTCCCGGTAGGCTGAAAGCTTTCCCGTCAGAAAACCCGCCGGGGACGGCGGGTTTTACCCACTCCTGCCAAATCCTTGGCGCGCGGCGGCGGCGGCCGGATCACTTCGCGACCGGATAGCTGCCCAGCCATTTCACCAAGGGACAAAACCGGCGCAGCTGTTTGACGGCCTCGTGCATCCCGGGATCGTCATAGTGGCCGGTCACGTCGATGAAAAAGAAATAGTCCCACGGGCGCTTCTTGCTCGGGCGCGACTCGATTTTCGAGAGATTGATGCCGCGCTTCGCCAACGGCAGGAGCATCTTGAGCAACGCGCCGGGATGCGCCGCGGCGTCATCTCCGAGCGAGACCAGGAAGCTGGTCATGTCCCGGCCGCCGCCGGCCGAACCGGACGCCTGCTTCCCCACCACGAAAAACCGCGTGGTATTGTCCGGCTTGTCCTGGATGTTCGCCGCCACCACCGGCACGCCGTAATATTCCGCGGCGATCGGACTCGCCACGGCGGCGGTTCCGGGCGTTTTTTTTGCAATCTGCACCGCGCTCGACGTGCTGGCCGAGTCGATGACCTGCGCGTGCGGCAGATGCCGCTGCAACCACATGCGGCATTGGGCGAGGGCCTGGTCCTTGGAATAGACCTTCTCGATCTTCTCGAGGGGCGAGGTGGAAATCAGCGCGTGGATGATCTCAAGATAGATCTGGGCGACCACCTTGAGGTCGGAGTCGACAAACTGGTCGAGCGCATCGCGGACGGAACCCTCGGTCGAATTCTCGATCGGAATCACGCCGTAGTCCGCTTCGCCCTTTTCCACCGCGGTGAAAATGTCGCCGATGGTCGCCATGCCGTTGTAGTCGACGCTGGCGCCGAACTTCTTGATCGCGGCCTGATGGGTATTGGTCGCCTCGGGCCCGAGATAGGCGACGGCCAGCGGCTTCTCGAGCGCGATGGCGGCGGACATCACCTCGCGATAGATGGCGCGCAACGCCGCGTCTTTCATCGGCCCCTGATTCTGCCCGCACACTTTGCGCAAGACCCGGTCCTCGCGCTCTGCCACGTAGATCCGGCCGTCCTTGCTGCGTTTCAGCCGGCCGATCGCGGCCGCGAGGGCGAGACGCTGATTGAGCAACTTGACGAGCCGGGTGTCGAGCCGGTCGATCTTTTCACGGAGAGAGTTGATTTCCATGGCGCTTCAGGTGGAACTGATTTGTGCGGCCGCGGCCGCGGCCGCCACCGGCGGCTCGGGCACGCCTGGCGGCGCCGACCCTTCCACCACTTCCGGCGCCTCGGGTCGCGGCGTGGGCGCAGGTGTCGCCGACGCCGCGCGGGCGGCATCGTCGAGCGTCAGCTGTTCCGCGCCTTCCTCCGCCAAGCCCATCTCGCGGTCCGAAGGATGCGATCCGCCCATCTCCATCTGCAGCCATTGATCGATCTGGCGGCGCGAAAGCACGTCGGAAGCGGGCAGTTCGTCCAGCGATCTGGCGCCGACGAATTCGAGAAACGTCTCGGTCGTGCCATACTGGATCGGCCGGCCGGGCAGATCGGCGCGCCCGATGATGTAAATGAGTTCACGTTCCAGCAGCCGGTTGATGCCGGTCTCGGCCGAGACGCCGCGGATGTGCTCAATTTCGGCGCGCGTCACCGGCTGGCGGTAGGCGGTCACCGCCAGTGTCTCCAGGGCCGACTGGCTCAGCTTCACCGGCGGCGGCTCGTTCCGCAGCGCGCGCACCCAGCGGGCCAAGCGCGGCAGGGTCACCAGCCGGTAACCCTGGGCCGTCTCGGAGAGGAGAAAGATGTCGTTGGCCGCGCGAAGTTCGAGCGCGATCTCTTCCAGCGCCTCGCGGATCTGCGCCGCCGTCACCAGCGAGGGCACGTCGCGGTACAGTTCCTCATCCACCGGCGAATCGAGCAGGAACTCGGCGGGCAGCTCCGCGGGCGGGGCCTCCGGTGGCGCGGCGGTGGGCTCGGCTCCCTGGTCCGGCTTCGCTTCCCCGGGCGGCAGACCGCCCGGCAATGGATCCTGTTCGTGAAAACGGGTGAAGGTTTCCTGGATCTCGTTGATCGAAAGCGGCTGGCTGGAGGAGAACAGCAACGCCTTCAGGACTTTCTTGAGGTTGAACGCCATGCCAGAGGGAAAAGTCCAGTTTGTTTGCGGCCAAGCCGCCCCCGAAGCAACCACGAAAACGGCCCGGCCGCTCACTCGTTGAGCTCCGCCACGACGACGATCTCGGTGGTGGAATCGCGCGGCAACCCGGCCACGGCCGCTGCCGCGCGGGCATGCCGGCCGGCGTCGCCAAAGACCTCGACGAAGAGATCGGAGGCCCCGTTGATCACCGCCGGACTGTCGGCGAACCCGCTGACGGCGTTCACGAATCCGCTGAGAAAAACGATCCGCTTCACCGCGTCGAGGCTGCCCACGGCGGCCTTGATGTTGGCAAGCGTGTTGAGCGCGCACACCCGGGCGGAATCGTAGCCGGTCTTGACTGTTTGCTCACGCCCCACCTGACCCGTGTGCGTCATCGCGCCGTCCAGCGAGGCGATGGTACCCGCGCAATACAACAGACGGCCGGAGCGAACCGTCGGCATATAGCTGCCCGCCGCCGCGGGTGGCGTGGGAAGCTTGAGGCCGAGTTCCGCCAGCCTGGCGTCGATATTCATGACGGCAGGCTATTCAAGGCGACGGGATGAACTCAAGCGTGGCCACGTCGTCGACCGAAACGAATTTGTCAAGAACGCCGACGCCGTGCAGCAGGTCGATCTCCCGCTGCAGGCGATCGCGGGTCAGCAGCCCCATGCGTTCGCCGTGCTCCGGATCGCCCAGCACGAGCTGGTTGTCCTTCATCGTCTGGATGCTGTACGCCATGAATGCGGCCGGCAGATCCGGTCGCAGCGCGGCGATCCGGGTGGTCGCCGGGGTGGGATCGTTTGTCAAAAAGTCGATCCAGCCCCGCACGCTGGCCCGGACGAACCGTCGCACAACGTCGGGGTGCTGCGCCAGGAAACCCTGGCCCGCAAAGATCACCCGATACGGATCGTATTCCGGGCAGAGCCGCGCCACGAGGACCGCTTGAGCATGCGCGCCGCGCTGCCGCGCGAAATACGGCTCGCTGGTGACGAAGCACTGCTGGATGAACGTCACATCGTTCATGAAGCGCGCCAGATCGCCGGCCAGAGGGCGCAGGTTGAATTTGATGCCGTAACGCTGCTGCACCAACTGGACCCAGACGGAGGCGGGTCCCGCCATGATCGTCTTGCCGTCGAGGTCGCGCACCGAGCGGATGGGATGCTCTTCGTGAAACAGGATGCCCTGCGCGTCGTGCTGCATTTCCGCCGCCACGATCCTGACCGGCACGCCGCGCGCGATGGCGGTGATGACATCATCGCCGTTCGTCATGCCGAGGTCCGCGCGACCGGTGGCCACGGCGGTCAGGAAACCCGAGCTCGGTCCGCCGGGAAGAATCCGGACGTCGAGGCCCTCGGCCGCGTAGAATCCCCGGGCCTCCGCCTGATAATAGCCGCCGTGTTCCGGCTCCGGAAACCAGTCGGTTTGAAACCGTATCGGAAATGGCGCGCCTCCGGCCAGAGGCGCCGCGAGCTTTTTCGCGCAACCCGGGACGCCCAGCGCCGTCAATAGCGCGACAGGGAGAATCAGCCGAAAGCAGCGGGACATTGGAATCAACGGTCGCGCCGCTCAAACGAGTCGTGCCACGCATGCAGCACGTACCAGTTCAGCCAGGAGATCGCCGCGACAAAGACGAATCCCAGTAAACAGCTCGCCAGCGCGGTCGCAAACAAGGCGGGGATTTTGATCTGCACGTTATAGGTGTAGACCAGGAAACCGAGTCCGCCCGTTCCACCCGAGGCATTGCCCACCAGATACTCGCCAAAAATGGCTCCGATCGGGGCCAACGTCGCCGCGATGCGCAAGCCGGCGAGAAAATAGGGCATGGCCGACGGGAGCCGCAGCAGCCACAACTCCTGCAGCCGTGTCGCGCCGTACATGCGGAACAAGTCCACCCTGGGCGCGTCGGCGGACAGCAATCCCTGGGTCGTATTCACGACGATCGGAAAGTAACTGATCAGGAAGGTAACAGTGATGATCCCGGGCAATCCGGGACCCGCCCACAACACGATGATCGGGGCGAGCACGATCACCGGCGTCATCTGCAGCACCAGCAGCCACGGATAGAGCCCCGTGCGCAGCCAACGCGCGCCGCCCAGACCGAGGGCCGTGACAAAACCGACCAGCGACGCCACGCAGAACCCGCCGACTGCCCCCAGGGCCGTGCCGCCGGCCGCCCGCATCAGCGTCGCGCGTTCGGCCCAGGCCGCGTGCAAAATTTCCTCGGGAGTCGGCAAAATCCAGCTTTGCAGCCCGGTCGCCGCGCGGACGCCGTACCACAATCCCAGAAAAAGGATCCCGCAGGCCACCGGAGACAGCCAAAGAATCACGCGGCGCAGATTCATGTCGCCCCACCCTCCTCCGCGGCGTGCAGCAATCGCGAAACCGCCGCCACCCGGTCGAAATACTCCGGCCGCTCGCGCAACGCGCCGGTCCGCGCGCAAGTGAACTCCACGGGCACTTCAGCATGAATGCGGCCCGGATTCGCCGCCATCACCACGATGCGGGTCGAGAGAAACACCGCCTCCGCGACCGAGTGCGTCACGAACAACGCCGTGAACGGCGCTTTCTCGCGCCAGTCCAGCAACTCCTCGTTGAGATGGTTGCGCGTGATTTCATCCAGGGCGCCAAAAGGCTCGTCCAGGAGCAGAATGCGTGGTTCGCGCGACAACGCCCGCGCGATGGACACCCGCATCTTCATGCCGCCGGAAAGCTGCCGGGGATAAAGGGCGGACGCCGTCGGCAGACGGACCAGTGCCAGCAGATCCGCCGCCTTGGCCCGCCGCTCCGGCGCGCGTACTCCGCGCAGCCGCAAGGGAAGCTCGACGTTGCCGGCCGCGGTCAGCCAGGGCAGCAGCGTTGCCTCCTGAAACACGTAGGCGAGATGCTCGTGAGCCCGCTCCGGCGTAGTCCCCGCCACGGTCAGCGCGCCTGTCGTCACGGGGCTCAAGGCCGACACCAGTCGCAGCAAGGTGGATTTCCCGCAACCGCTCGGCCCGATCAGGCTCACAAACTCGCCTTCCGCCAAGGTGAGCGTGATGCGATCCAGGATCTGCGGACCGGCGCCAAAGCGCTTGCTGACCTCGCGAAACTGGACAATCGGCTGGTCGGTCATGAGGAGACCATTATCGGTCGCCCACGCCGGGACTGATTGCAAGCCCGGCTTCATCAGTGCGAACACTGCCGCGCCGCCCTGCCCGTGACCGCCGCCATCGACCTGAACAAAAGCGAAAACTACGTCTCCGGTCGCTGGGAATACCAGTATGCGCTGAGCAACGAGGGTTCCCGCAGTGAGGGCTTCTACGGCAAACTGCTCTTCGACGGCAAGCCGCTGCCGGAACCCGAGAACATCAACGATTACTTCCAGACTCCCTGAGGCGCCATCTATTGGGTCGGGGAGCCCTTCGTGGCTTTCGGCGTCCACGGTTGGATGCCAAACCCTGTGGTCCGGGCAAAAATCGGGCAGCGCCTTCCGGACCCGGCCACGACGATCGGCGGTAGTGCGGCGTTGGTTGTTTGGATCAAAGTCCTCCGGTCGGAAGGTTCACCGGCGCCAGACGCGGCGCCGATTGAGAAATGGATCGCCGAGGAACTTGGCCGGATGGAAGTGCAGCGCCCGGCGGTCACCCGGGACTGGACACCGGTGGGTGCGGATTTTCTGACGCTGCACGACTCGAAGCACTTTGGACGATGCAAGGTCCGCACGATTGCGCGTGGCGACAGCAAGACACTGACCGTGGAAGTGATCGGCGCCCCCCAGCCGACGTCCGATCTGCCCCGGCAGCCGGGCGCAACCAAATTGATCCGGTGCAGGCTGACCGGCATGTTTGGAGACCTGGATCTTTATCTGGCCTTCAAAACAGAGGCTCCGGCTCCTCGAAAGTCCGGGGTGGACGCCCTCATGCCCGATTAGAACGCTCACGGCGCCGGCAAATAGACGGCTCCATTCGGACTCGGAACCGACAAGCTGCTAAAGGCGGAGCAGCCGCGCCGCATTTTCCGCCAACAACTGGGTTTTTTCCACTGCGTTCAGGCCGGTCCGATCGATCTCGGTGAGAATCCCGCGCCAGCCGGGTTCGCTCTCTGTCTTCGGATAGAGCACCAGGGGATAGTCGCTGCCAAACATCACCTTTCCCGCCGGTACGATGTCAAGCACCGTGCGCCAGATCCGATCGTCGTAGATAAGCGGTGAGGCGGCGGTATCGTAGACAACATTGGTCAGGTCGTTCCTGACGTCGGGGTTCTTCTCGAATAGCGCCAACCCACCGCCCCAGTGGGCGAGAATGAAGGTGGTCCGTGGAAATGTCCGGGCCAGCCGGCGAAAATCCTCCAGCGGTGTCTCCACCCGGCCGGGATACTTGCGGCCTTGCGGGTCAGTGACGTGGAAATTGACCGGCATGCCGAACTCGCCGGCCAGTTCGAGGGCCACCGCCAGCCCCGGATCATCCATCCGGCAATGCTGCGAATGCGGCGAGAGCTCCCCCAGCCCGCAGAATCCGGCGTCGCGCGCCCACCGGATCTCTTCCCGCACCGCCGCTGCTCCCGCGGCCGGATGAAACGTGGCAAAAGCCGCGAAGCGGTCTGGATACGCCTTCCGGCATTCCGCGAAAAAACGGTTCTGCCAGGCGCACGTGGCGGGCTTCTCCCAATACCAGCCCAGAAGCACGGCCACGTCCACCTGTTGGCGATCCATCGCACGCAGCAACTCGTCGGTCGTCGGGAACGTTTGCACCGGCCGGCCGTCGCGCCGACGGCGTGTGCAGAGCGTCGCCCAGTGAGACTCGTCGTGCGCCGCCGCCCAGGCCACTGGATCGTGTCCCACCTCGGGCGGATAGAGATGCACGTGAGCGTCGATGATGCGCATGAATCGGGTGACGTCCGCTTTTGATTAGGCCGGGATCTCCGGTGGGCGCAAGCAGCCTCGCGGGTCGGGCCCGCCGTTCCCACGGGTTTTCATAGTGGCCCGGCGACCGTTGAATTGTGGGCGGCGAGCTCGCTCCCGCCCCATTGCGCCGGCTTGGGATATTGGCGGCGACGGCGCGCTGCCCTCCAGGCGAATCCCCCTTGCAGTTATCGCGCCGCAGACGATCTGCAAATTCCCCGTGCAAGCGGCGACAAACGCATTACATTGGGGATCATGCAGAAGGTCAGCAGCCAGACCACGCCCATGGCGACCGGCACCGATGGCGCCCCGACAACCGGGGCCCGCACGGCGGCGCCTGACCTTGATGCGTTGGTCGGCGCCCTCCAACACGCCGGCGGCGCGGTCACCGCCCTCACGTCGGTGGAGGAGCGACCGCTCTATGGCACCACGCTCTACCTCGCCAACTGCAATCTCGAAACGCGCTTCGGACGCTTCCGTGCGTACATTTTTCAGGACATCGCCAACAAGAGCTACATCATCGCGCTGACCCACGGTGTCATCACCGGCCCCACGCCCCTCTACATCCGCCTGCACTCGTCGTGCGTGACGAGTGAAACCCTGCGCGGCTGTGATTGCGATTGCGTGCAACAGCTCGAGGGCGCCTTCAAGGTCATTGCCGCGAAAGGTCGCGGCATCCTGTTTTATCTCATGCAGGAAGGCCGCGGCGTCGGCTACGTGGCCAAGGCGCGGGATCGCATGCTCGTGCAGGCCTCCGAGGACCGCGTCTCCACGTTCCAGGCCTACCGGGTGATGGGCTTGCAGAAGGATTACCGCCACTACGAGAATATCTCCCACATCTGCCATCTGCTCGGCATCACCGCCCCGTTCGTCGTTCTCACCAACAACCCCGACAAGGTGGCCGCGCTGAGAGCGCAGGGTTTGACCGTGGCCGCCACCGAGGCGCTGGAATTCGCCCCGTCGCCCTTCAACCTCGCCTATCTCAGCTCGAAAGCCGACGCGGGGCACATCCTGGTTCACCCGGAACGATCGACCTTGCGTCAGGCGCTCCCGCCCGAGCCGGTGGTCCCGTTCAAGCCGCACGCCCTCGCTCACGCCCAGCGCTTTATCTACTCCGCGGCCTACTTTCTTCCGGTCAAACCCGTCGACAACGATGTCCTGCTCACCGAGGCGCAGTTCCACGAACTGTTCAAGGGCAACGTGCTTGAGGAGCACATGTCCGGCCCGAAGCCGCTCGTCCTCGGTTACCAGTTCATCCGGGACCATCGCGTCCTGGTCAAAATCAACCCCGATACCCTGATCGCCTACCGGACGGACCACCCGGACGATCCCATCGCCGACCTCCTCACGACGCCCTATTGGTTCAAAGTCCATGTCTACTACGACGTGGTCACATCGCAGGAGTTCGTGGTCCTCACCCACGGCCAGCCGCGCAGCAGCGACATTCCGGTGGTGCGCCTGCAGAGCGAGTCGCTCTTTAATCGCTTCCCGCTTCGCAGTGTTGACAACCGCGACAAGTTCAAGGCCGCCGTCAAGCATATCGTCACATACGGCGTCGGGTGCATCCTGCTGCTCTATTACGACGGCCGCGGGGCCGGCTTCGGCGCTTACGCCACCGACCTCATGCTCACCGAGCGGGGCCTCGCCGGGTCTTCCGACGACGCCTACCGGCAGATCGGCGTCGGCTACGACAGCCGGGATTATGACGCCTCGATGCTGCTTCTCCGGCATCACATTCCTGGGGGGAGAATCCAGATGGTGATGAATTCGCCGGAGAGTCTGGTAAAGAAGAAGGAGTACGCGGAAGCGCTCAATGCCCACAAGATCGACGTGGAAAAATGGATCTTCCTCGACGAATCCTCCCTGGCCGGATGACGCACTTTCAGCAGGAGCCTGCTTGCCCGTTCGACCGGCTCAGGGCCCCGAGCCGGTCGAGGGGCAGGCGATGCCTCCTTACGCAAGCCGGCTATCCCAATGATCGCCGGTAACCAGGCTCCTGCATGATCCCCTCCCCGGACAAGAACGGTCACGCGTTGCTGGCGCAACGCCTGGCGCAAATCCCCTCGGCGCTGGCCGAGATGCTGGCGCGCCCGCGTTCTCCGCTCAAGCCCGCCACACTCGATGCCGCGTCTTTCATCATTACCGGCACCGGCAGTTCCGAGGCCCACGCGCGGTATCTTGCCACACTGCTCAATTGGCACACGAATCGGCCGGCCTCCTACCTTCCGCTCTCGGGCTTCGCGGCCTCCAATCGCGAAGCGTTCCAGGGAAGAACGCTCGTCGTCTTCAGCCAGGGGGTGTCGCCGAACGCCCAGCTCGCGTTGAACCGGCAGGGCGAGTTTGCCCACACGGTGCTTTTTAGCGCGACGACCCCCGAGGTGGCCGTGGCCGCGGGCAAGCCGGATCGCGCGGCATTGCTGCGCCGCCTGATCGACGCCGGTGGCGAACTCGTCGTTTTCCCGCTCGCCGAGGAGTATACCACCCTCATCCGCTTCGTCGGGCCGATGGCCGGTTATCTCGCGTGCCTGCAATTCACCGCCCGGCTCGCCGGCTGCCGCTTCCCCGGGCCGTCGGCCGGCGCCATCCTGCCCTTGCTGGTCGCGGAGCCGCCCGCCGACCTCATGGCGGCGATGACCGGCGCACCGGAGAACTTCGCCGGCGGCTTCAACCTCCTGTGCGCGGCGCCCATCTCGGAGTTCGCGCAGAACCTCGCCTGCAAATTCATGGAAGGCGTCTTCTGGCCCTGCCCGCCGGTCTCGGATTTCCTGCAGTTCGCCCACGGCCCGTTTCAGCAGATGTCGGCGCGTCCCCGCCCGGTCGTCATCCTCCAGGGCGATTCGCCACTCGAAGCGGAACTGGTGGGCCGGAGCATGCGCATGCTCGCCGCCGTCGGCCTGCCCGCCTACGTGATCGCGGTCAACGCCCCGCCGCTTTACTCGATCTTTGGCTTTGAGGCCGCGTTCAACCGGCTCGTGTTCGCACTGATTCAACGCCTCGGCACCGATCAGGTCAACTGGCCCGGCAAAGGCCGCGACGATTTGCTTTACGGCTTCTGTCCGGATGCGTCACGAGGTTAACACCAGCGCTGGCGCACGCTCCCGCTACATCCGGGTTGAACAGTGTTCATCCGTCGTTCCTACTGACCGGCTCCCATGTTCGAATCGCTGACAGAACGTCTCGGCCAGGCGCTGCGCAACCTGCGCGGCGTCGGCAAGCTGACGGAAGAAAACGTCGCGGAGGCCCT
>DASRKV010000167.1:0-5454 GCA_035648795.1 Opitutaceae bacterium | reverse complement strand
CTCCTCATCATTGCCGACGATAACGTCCTGATTCCGCCAATCGCGGCTCCCGCCGCCTCGGTCGCGTTCAAATCTCTGCGGAAGCCAAACCTGGCAGCCGCCCAGCCCCTGCTCGAAGCGGGAATGTTCGACGTTTGCCTGTTGGCGGTGGAGGCGCTCTCCTGGGATGCTCAACACGCAATTGCCGAGTTTCGAGCCGTGGCGCCTGACTGTCCGCTGGTCATTGCCGGCCGGCAATTCTCCCCCGAGGAGGAGCGCACCGCCTATCTGGCCGGCGCGGACCTCGTGCTCGCTCCCTTCTGCGACCAGGCCACTTTTCTGGCCGTGATCCAGCGGCTGGCGATGCGGAGCGCCCGGCCGGAGCCCGCCGCCGGTCGGTCCGCCTCCGCGCCGCCGTCTTTGTCCTCCGGGATGAGCCCCGCCCCAGCGCTCACCACCTCGGCGCTCGCGGTCATGCGGGATTTCTCGCAGGTCTTCAGCTATTCGCTCGATTACCGGCAGTTCACCGGACACTTCGTGCTCAAGCTGCGCGAGATCATCGGCGCGGCCCGGATCGCGATCTTCCTCGAACCGCCGCCCCCGGCCGTCTCCTTGGGAATCCCTGCGACGCATGATCCCGAGCGGCTCATCTGCGCCGGCGCGGTCGGTCTGCCGGCCGAGTTGATTGAATGCTTCGAACTGTCCCGGAAAAGCGGGCTGGGTCAGCGCGTTTCCCAGACGGGTCGGATTCTCCGCCTCGGCGCCGAAAGCACCGCTCCGTTCCTCGCCGAGGACCCCCGTCTGCAGCGCGAATTCGAGATCCTTGGCTGTGAGATCGCGCTGCCGGTCAACGACCGCGAACGCACCATCGGTCTCGCCCTGCTGGGTGGGCGCATCACCGGCACTCCCTTCAGCGACGCGGAGCTGTTGCTGGTCTACCACCTGATGGAAGAGCTGGGACTGGCCGTGAAGAACTCCTGGCTGCACCATCAGCTGGCCGGCAGCCACCGACTTTTCTCCGAAGTGCTCGGTGCCATGACCAGCGGTGCGCTGGTGGTCGGCTCCGATCTCACGGTCCTGTTCGCCAACCAGGCCTTTCTCCGGTTTCTTGCGGAACCCGCGCCGGCCGCCGCGCATCTCGACTTCGCTGAACTGCCGCCGGCCCTGGCGAAAAGCCTGCACGAAGTGGTGGAGCGCGGCCAGAGCGTGGCGCCTTTCTCCTACGAGCACCCCGGCGCGTCCGGCAGGGTCTTCCGCGTGTCCCTCATCCCCTTCCCGAACGGCGCGCGGCAACTACCGCAGCCGGCCTTGTTGTTGCTGGAGGATTTCACGCAGATCCGGGCGGCGCAGCGCGCCGAGATCGAGGCGTCAAACCTCAAGCTCACCGGCCTGATCGCCCGGCGTTTTGCCCACGAGATCCGCAATTCGCTCGTGCCACTCACCACCCACCAGCAGCTCTTCGACACTGATATTGCCAACCCCGAATTTCGCGACTCCCTGAAGCACGCGCTGATCCGTGAGACGGGCCGGATCCAGCGGTTCACGGAGCAGATGCTTTTCCTGGCGCAGACGGAAGGCGGCCCCACCGATACGCTGCCGCTCGACGATCTGCTCCGGAAAAGCTTCACGCGCTCACGCGATTTCCTCGGCAAGGAGGCCGGCGAACTCGAGATCCGGAGCGACCTGCCCCACCCGTTCGTGCGCTGCCACCGTCCGAGCCTGCTGCACGCCCTGCAGGAGATCTTTCTCAACGGCCTCCAGTCGGCCGGCGATCCGCCCAAGGTCACGGTCACGGTCGCCTCCGAAACGGGGCCCGACGGCCGGCCGGAGCTGGCCCTCCGGGTGCATGACAACGGTTCCGGCTTCCCCTCCGATGTGGTCGCCCGCGCCACCGATCCTTTTTTTACCACGCGCAACACGGGTGTCGGCCTCGGCCTCACCGTCGCCAAACGCGTGATCGAAGCGCATGCCGGCCGCCTCGAGGTGCGCACCCGCATCCAGCCGGACGATCCCGACCTGGTGATCCATCTTCCCTCCTATTCATGAATCCCATGCCTGCCTCCTCCGCCACCACGCAACGTCCTGCGCAACGGATCCACGGACTCATGGGTCTGGCCGTTCGCATCAGCGCCTGCCTCGCCCTGGTCCCGGCCGCCTTGACTGCTTCCGGTACTCGCGTGGGTTTCAAGGATGCGTTTGCGACGGCTCGCGGAAATGCCTTCGTGGCGACGGCCGACGATCCGTCCGCCATCTATTACAACCCAGCCGGCCTCACCCAACTGAAGGGACAGGATTTTTCGGCGACGGCCTACGTGGTCAGCCTCAGCGCCGATTATCGCTCCGCCGACGGCGCCACGACGTCCATGAACCGCCAGGACCAGCTCATTCCGCAGGCCTACTACGCCTGGGCGCCGGAGAACGCCTCTTGGGCGCTGGGGTTGGGCTTCTATGCCCCCTTCGGCCTTTCGACCGACTGGCCAACGACCTCCGGCTTTCGCACGTTCGCCACCAAAAACGAGGAAACTTATTCCACGCTGAATCCCGTCGTCGCGTGGCGCATCAGCGACGCGGTCTCGATCGGCGGCGGCCTGACGTTCAACCGCCTCAAGGTCGACCTGCGCCGGGGCATCGGCCTGATGCCGGGCGACGAGTTCCGCTTCAATGCCGACGGGAATGACATCGGTTTCAATCTTGGCCTGCGCTGGCAGCCGACCGAACAGCATGCCTTCGGCCTCAGCTATCAGCACCACACGTCGTTTGACCTTGGCGGCACGGCCACCACCGCACCGTATGCGCCCAGCGAGCCGGCCACCTCCACCTTCGTCTTCCCCGAGGTCGTCATCGCCGGCTATTCCTACCGCCCCACACCGCAATGGAATCTTGAAGCGGACATCGACTGGACCAACTGGTCGCGGCTGAATACCGCCGTGATCTCCAAGGCCAGCGGCCCGGTCGACCTGCCGTTCAACTGGCAATCGAGCTGCTTTTACGAACTCGGCGTGACCCGCTATCTGACCGGCGGCTGGCAGGTGAGCGCCGGTTATACCCTGAGCGAGAACTCCGTGCCCGACGCGATGTGGAATCCCGCCGTACCTGATGCCACGCGTCAGTTCTGGTGCGCCGGGGCCGGCTATTCCCAGGGGCCTATGCGGTTCATGCTCACCCTGCAGCATGCCACGGCTCCCACCCGCAACATTCACACCGGCATCATCAACCCGGTCTCAGGTGAGACCGCCGACGGTTCCTACAACTCGTCGATCAACACCGTTGCACTCTCGCTGGACTATCGCTTCTAGCCCAGGTAGCCTTCCGCCTGATTGGACTGCCCGCTTATGATCACCGCTCCTGCCCCTGCCGTGCTTCCTCCCGTTCCCGTTCCCGTTTCCGCTCCCGTTCCCGTTCCCGTTCCGCCCGCCCCCGCCGAGCTGCCGACCATGCTGGTGGTCGACGATGAGGAAGGTCCGCGCCTGTCGCTGCGCATGGTCTTCAAGAACGATTTCCGCGTGCATGCCGTCGAGAACGGCGAAAAGGCGATTGAGTTCGCCCGGCACAACCCCGTGGACATCGCGATTCTCGACATCCGCATGGCGGGCCGCTCGGGCATCGAGGTCTTGCGCAGCCTCAAGGAGATCGATCCCCACGTTGAGATCATCATGCTCACGGCCTATGAGACCATCGAGACCGCGCGGCAGGCGCTCCGGCTCGGCGCGTGCGACTACCTGAACAAGCCTTTCGACCTGCCCACCATCCGCGAGGCCGCCGCGCGCGCCCTGCGGCTGCGCCGCATCTCCGAGACGGTCGTCGCGGCCCAGGAGCGGCTCCACCGGCTGACCGACCAGTTGCAGGATGTCTCGCTGCGCGAGGAGATGGCCCGCACGACGAGCCAGATCTACGCGGGCGTGCTGCACGACATCAACAATCCGCTCACCATCATCGTGGGCTACGTCGAGATGATCGAGCTCCGTCTGGCCAAGGCCTCGTTTCTTCATGGCTCCGACCTTGACGCGGTGCGCGAGGACCTCGCCACCATCTCGAAACAGGTGAACACCTGCGTTGCCATCGCCTCGCGCTATCTGCGCTCCCTCGGCAAACGCCACTTCTCCAACCGCGAGGTGCGCGTCAACCAGGTGCTCGCGGACCTGCAGACGCTGCTCAAGCACCACCCCGCGATCCGCGGCGGCCACCTGGCCGTCAAACTGCTCGAACACGACACGGCCGCGCTCATCAACGGCACGGAACTCATCCAGATCCTGCTCAACCTCACCATCAACGCCTTTCAGAGCACGACGGAAGACCAGACCGTTTGGGTCACGGCCGAAATCGTGTCCCAGCCGCTGCCGGTGGAGTCGCTGCAGGATGGGCCGGAGGATATCGTGATCGGCCGCGAACCCCTCGCCAACGAACCGCCGCTCGTCGCCCTGTCGGTGCTCGACCAGGGGATGGGCATCCCGCCCGACGTGCTGCCGCAGATTTTCGAGCCGTACTTCACCACCAAGGCCGAAAAAGGCACCGGCTTGGGACTGGCCATTGTCTCCCGTCTCGTGCAGGATCATCGTGGGCTGTTGCACGTGAAGACCAAGGTGGGCGAAGGCACGCGCATCTCGGTGTATTTTCCGGCCAAGGAACCCTCCCTGTCGAACGAACCGTTCCGGGTGTAGCTCTGGCCGGGCCGCCCCCGATCGCACCGCTTCTCGCCCGCTTTTCCTCTTGAGCAGGGCCGCAGGCGCGAGCATGAGCAAGGGACTCCACCGTGCCCGCCATTTTGCTTGCCGTCCTCATTTCCGCAGTTGCCGCCGGTCTGCTGGTCTGGCTCTGGATGCTTTCTCGCGTGGCCTCGCTCGGCGAGCGCCTCCAGTCCCTCAACAGTCAGCTCGCGAAAGCTGAGGCCGAACTCGCGGCGCTGCGCATCCGCCTTCCCGAGCTCGAGGCGGAGAAGTCCCGGTTGGCCACGCTCCTGACGGCCGAACGCGACGCGCTGCAGCAGGCGCAGGACCGGCTGGCCGAGACCTTCAAGGCACTCGCCAGCGATGCGTTGAGCGTCAGCAATACCCGGTTCCTCGAACTCGCGCGGGAAACCTTCAGCAAGCTCCACCAGCAGTCGACCGATGAGCTGGGCCAGCGGCAGCAGGCCATCGATGCGCTGGTCAAACCGCTCAAGGAGTCGCTGGAAAAGGTCGACACCAAGATCGCCGAAATCGAAAAGGCCCGCGCCGGCGCGTATGGCCAGCTCTCCGAGCAACTGAAGACGCTCGGCACCGCCCAGGCGCAATTGCAGAGCGAAGCCGCGAAGCTGTCCACGGCCCTCAGCGCCACGCGCACGGCCGGCACCTGGGGCGAGTTGCAGCTTCGCCGCGTCGTCGAGCTCGCCGGCATGACGGCCTACTGCGACTTCGCCGAACAGGTGACGTCGGACGCAGGCGGGCGCGACCGCGCCGACCTGGTCGTCCGCCTGCCGGGCGGGCAGCAGATCGTCGT
>DASRKV010000166.1:0-4500 GCA_035648795.1 Opitutaceae bacterium | reverse complement strand
CCTGCAGGCCGGGCTCCGCGATGTCGGTGGAGACACTCACGCCAAGACGCTAAGAAGGAAAGATGGTCCAACCGCAACCTCGGCGAGAGGGCGGCCGCCACGTCTTCAATCGAGGCACGTTCCATTCAGAGGAATCAACGCGCAAAAGGTGGAGCCTGCCGTCCTGGTGGGCTGCCACCTTCGCCGTCGGAAAACCCGCCAGGGACGGCGGGTTCCACCACCGCCTGGCATTATGTCTGGGTCCGCGGCGGTTTGGATCGAAAAACCCGCCGGGGACGGCGGGTTCCACCTCCCTTCACTTCGCCGGGGCTTCCACTCAGGGTCCGACCTCGAACCAGAATGGTGCAAAGCGTTCCCGCCCGGCGATCTTGACTTCGCTCCAAATCACAAAGCGGCCCGCTTCCGGAATCTGTATCGGGAAGGTCAGCCGCGGTCGAAGGAGGTCCGGACGGTGGCTCAGATCGACCTGCTGCGGGTGGAGGTGCGCAAAGCCGCTCCGCGCCGCGTCGATCGCGACGAGGTGGGCGTAAGCACCCATCACCGGCTCGAGCGGCACCGGCCGGGGTTTGCCAATCGATTCGACCGTCAGCGCGAGATTGACCACGGCGCGCGCGCGCAACGGGGCATCCGGCGTGAGCGTGAACCGCCAACCATCAGCCTCATAGACCCAGTTGTCCTTCGCGGGCGGCAAGTCCGGCTGGCCCGGTACCGCAAAGTCGGCCGACGCGTACAGGCCGCGCGCGGTCGCGGCGGGAGTGAAATCGGCGAACACCCGGTACCGTCCGGCACGCTGGGGCGCGAATTCGGCGTTCCACTCGCCCGGCAAGGGGCCCGGCACCGGATGAATATGCTGATAATCGCGCAGACTCGGATCGACCACCATCAGGTGAAAGAGCTTGGTGTGCGTCACCAACAGGTCCTGCGGCCCGATCGGTTTGCCGGACGCGGTTTGCAGGACCAGCGCGACGCGCATCCGGCGGCCGGGCGCTGGCGGAACGTCCGTCGCGAGCGTCATGGTCACCGGAGATTTCACCGCGATCACGGGAATGAAGGCCGGGTTGGCGGGATCGCAGAACTGGAGGCTGTTGCCGCCCGGTACCTGGAAATCCACGTGCGCTAGATTCGTGCCGGTCGGCAACCGCCGCACCACGATAAAGAGTGCGATCGCGCCGGCCGTGAGGAAGGCGATCTGCCGCTTCTGCCGCGCCGGCAGAGTCAAAGAGGCGTTCATCCCTTGTGCATCTTCTCCACGAACTCATCGACCAGCCACTCGCTGCCGTCGGCGCGGTGGATGATGCGACCCTGTTCGTCGATCAGAAGCGTCGCGAGCGTGTGCTTGAGCAGACCGTCCTGAAACTCTGCGATGACGCCAAACTGCCTGAGCAAATCGCGGATGGCCGGCTCCGGGCCGGTGAGGAAGGAGAAATTGCGCGTATTAATTCCGCGCGCCGCCGCGTAATCGCGCAGCACGCCCGGTGTGTCGTGAGCCGGATCCAGGGTGATCGAGATCAACTCGAGGTTTTTCACCCCGGCTTCGCGCGCCCGCTTCTGAACCACCATCATGCGCAACGTGGCGGCGGGACACATCGTGGCAATGGGACAACGCGTGTAGATGAAGTTGAGCATGATCTGCCGGCCCCGGAAACGGCCCGCCGGAACCACGCGTCCATCCTGGTCGTACAGGGCGAAGTCCGGGATCGTCTCCCCCACCTCGCGATAGGCCGTGGTTCCGCGGATCGACGTGTCTTGGCGCAACGCGTTCGCCGCCGCCGCAATGCTCGCCACGGACACCCGGTCGTCGGGCCAGATCTTTTCCAGGTGAAAATCGTCGCCGGCCCGAACCAGTTCGCCCCGGATGCGTTCCTCGGGCCGGGCGATGGCCAGATCGCCGTCGCTCACGCGAAACTCCATCGTCATCGCCGGCATGAGCCCGGGAACCGCCTCGTGCGAGATCGTGAGCGTCTTCCGCTCACGGTTTACCGCGATGATCTCGCCCTGCAACGGATAGCGGTTTTCCGCCGGGCTGGCCGACGCCATGTCCGCCCCCGTCCGCTTGTCCGAGCGCGAACAGGCGGCGCACGCGGCCAGCAGCGTCGGGATCCACCAGCCTTTCCGCCAGATCCGACCGGCAGGCAAGCAGCGCGTCTTCATGATGACACACCCATCACCGGCGAAGGGAAATAGTCAAAAAATACGGCAGGTTGGTTGCGCTGTCTTCGTTCGCGGCCTTATTGACGCATGCCCGAACGAATCTGCGCCAGGAGTGTGTCCCGTTATCGTCCCGCCATGGCATGGTTCGCCGCCAGCGGCGCCGCCTGGGTGTTTGTGCTGGTCCTGCTGGGCGCGTTTACGACGAGCATCGGCGCGGGCATGGTTTTCCAGGACTGGCCGCTGTCCAACGGTTCGCTCAATCCCGCCGGCTGGCTCCAGAATGTCGCGATGTTCGCCGAGCATTCGCACCGTCTCAGCGCGGGGATTATGACCGCAATAACCCTCGGGCTCGCCGCCGCATTGTGGCGCTGCGAGGAGCGGCGGTGGCTGCGACGGCTCGGGTGGTCCGCCGTGGCGCTCGTGGTGCTTCAGGCGGTGATCGGAGGATTGCGCGTCTTGCTCAATCCGGTGCAAATTCCGGCGGTCGACACCAACCTGGGCCAGGTGCTGGCAATGCTTCACGCCTGTCTGGCGCAGACTTTCGTTTGCGTGCTGCTGGCCATCGCCGCGGCGCTTTCCCGCCCGTGGATTGAAGGCGCCCCGGCAGGCACGCCTTCGGCCGGCCGCGGTCTCCGTTGGCTCGGCGTCCTTTGTTGCGGGCTGCTTCTGACCCAATTGGCGATCGCCGCGGTCATGCGGCACAGTTTCGCCGGCCTGGCGATTCCGACGTTTCCTTTGACGCCCGAAGGTGGGCTTCTACCGACCCACTGGGATTTCGGCGTGGGCATCAATTTCGCTCACCGGGCGGTGGCCCTGGTGCTGGCCGTGGCCCTGGGTTGCTACGTCGTGGCGGTCTGGCGTGACCGCGCCGCCAGTTCCGGCCGCAAATGCCTGGCCGCGTCCGTGGTGCTTCTCCTCGCCGCCCAAATCGGTCTGGGCGCAGCCGTCATCTGGAGCGCACGCAATCCGTATTTCACGACGGCGCACGTCGTGGTGGGCGCCTTTACTCTCGCCGCCACCTTCCTGCTGACCTGGTTCATCCACCGCGACCAACTCGAAGACCTCGAGCCGTCTGCCGTGCCTGCCCCGCTGGTCCCGCGCGACCCGCCAGCCACCCGCGTCCCGGTCCACGCATGAACCCGGAACTCCACCCGCCGTACGGAACGGTCCACCCGGCCGGCCTGCTGTCGGAGGCGGCGCCACCGGCCGTATTCGCCGACTATTTGGAACTCACGAAACCGCGCCTCAGTTTTCTGTCGGTGCTGACGGCGCTTGTCGGTTACCTGGCGGCCCTGCCCGGGCGCTCCGCCTGGACGCTGCTTCCGCTGCTTCTGGGTACCGCGCTGTCGGCCGGCGGCGTGGCCGCGCTCAATCAATGGCTGGAAGCCGACACGGATTCCCGGATGAGTCGCACCCGCAATCGGCCGATTCCATCGGGACGGGTCGCCACCGGCTCGGCCTTCGTGCTCGGGTGGGGCTTGTGCCTCGGCGGCCTCGCCATCCTCTTTGCGGAGGTCAACGGCCTTTCCGCGGCGTTCGCGCTCGCGACGATGGTGTTTTATCTCGCGCTCTACACTCCGGCAAAACGTTGGTCCCGCTGGTCAACCGAGATCGGGGCTGTGGCGGGCGCCCTGCCGCCGCTCATCGGATGGACGGCCGCCGAAGGCCGCGTCTCCGCGCTCGGATGGGTTCTTTTCGGCGTGCTCTTCTTCTGGCAGATTCCGCATTTCATGGCGATTGCCTGGACTTATCGGGAAGATTATGTCGCCGTTGATTTCCCGATGCTGGCGGTGCGCGACGCCTCCGGAGGAAAAGTGGCGGCGTGGTCGTTCGGGTGCGCCATCATGCTGGTGGCCGTGACGCTGCTGCCGGTGTGGCTCGGCTTTTGCGGCGCAGGGTACGGCCTGGCCGCCGTCGTTCTCGGCGCCTGGTTCCTGCGGAAAGCCATGGTGTTCCTGCGGCCTGCCGGGCGCGAACAAGCCGCGCGCCGCCTTTTCTTTGCCTCGATTCTTTACCTGCCGCTCTTGCTTGGTGCCCTGGTGATTGACCGGTGGGGGTGCTTTTAGCCGGGACAATGCAGCCCCAAACAGCAAAACGCATTTTGCATTGGATTGGAGGAAACCTCGCGGTTCCAAAGCAGGCGCTGTTGCCTGGGAGTCGGATGTAGGGCGGCGTCGCCGGACCCCGCCGTTTCCCCGAGCGCGGCGCGGTTCGACTGCATAATCCCGGCTGAGACGGACTGAAGCAGACCACCGGCATCATCGAACCACAACGACGCGCCTGATCACCCATGACCTTCCACGACTTGCCCGCAGTCAATGCCACGCTTAACGGCGCCGCCGGGATTCT
>DASRKV010000165.1:0-6632 GCA_035648795.1 Opitutaceae bacterium | reverse complement strand
TTTACGAGGCGGTTGGTTTTGTGCTCGTGGCGAAAGCGTTCGCCAATTTCCGCCACGTCGAAGACCGCGCCTCGCTGGAATACGTGCTCATCGGCACGCTGATGTCGACCGGCCTCGCGGTCGCGGTGGGCGAGCTGGTCAATCACCTGAGCGCGAACTAGCCCACCGAATCGTGGTGGCTCAGACGTATCTAGGCAAAATGTAGGAGCCTGCTTGCAGGCGATTCCTAAGTAAGAATCGCCTGCAAGCAGGCTCCTACACCGAATGAGGGAAGCCGGGGTTTATTGAATGGTCCCCGCCGAGGCGGCACCTGGCTCCTCCCAATCGAGGATGACCTTGCCCGACTGGCCCGAACGCATGAGGCGGAAGGCTTCTTGAAACCCGGTGAACGGAAACCGGTGGGTGATGACCGGGGTGATATCGAGCCCGCTCTGGATGAGCGCCGTCATCTTGTACCAGGTTTCGTACATCTCGCGACCGTAGATCCCGCGGATCGTGAGCATGCTGAAGACCACCTTGTTCCAGTCGACGGCGGCTTTTTCCGGCATGATCCCCAGCAGGGCGATGCGCCCGCCATGATACATATTGTCGATCATGTCGTTGAGCGCCCGCGGACTGCCGGACATTTCGAGTCCGACGTCGAAGCCTTCCTTCATGCCGATCTCGCGCTGCACGTCGTGGAGATTTTCGCGTGACACATCGACCACGCGCGTGGCGCCCATCTTCTGCGCCAGGGCGAGCCGCAGGGGATTGACGTCGGTGACCACGATCTTGCGGGCCCCCGATTTTCTGGCGATCGCCGCGGCCATGCAGCCGATCGGCCCGGCGCCGGTGATGAGCACGTCTTCGCCGACGAGGTCCCATTGCAGCGCGGTATGCGTGGCGTTGCCGAGCGGATCAAAGCAAGCGAGGACCTCCAGCGGGATTTCGGGGTCGACATGCACCGCGTTGCTCGCCGGAAGGCACAGATACTCCGCGAAGGCTCCCTCGCGGTTGACCCCGACGCCTTTCGCATCCTTGCAGAGATGCCGTCGTCCGGCGAGGCAGTTGCGGCACCGGCCGCACACGATATGGCCCTCGCCGTCGACCAGATCGCCCGGCTTGAAGCCCTGGACATTGCCGCCGACCTCGACGATCTCCCCGACGAACTCGTGGCCGATCACCATCGGCGGCTTGATGGTCTGCTGGGCCCAGGCGTCCCAGTTGTAGATATGGACATCGGTGCCGCAGATCGCGGACCGCTTGATTTTGATGAGCACGTCGTTGACGCCGGGAGCCGGCACGGGCACCTCGGTGAGTTCGAGGCCCGGACCGGCCCGGAGCTTGGCGATGGCGCGCATGGTTTTGATGGCCATGAAGGAAATTGGTTTTGCTTGCGGACACTATCCGCCTCCGGCGCGGAAACAAACTCCAAGAATGTCATCCTATTCCGCCAGCAACTGCGCACCCTCGATCACCAGCAGCCGCGCCTTGGTCCGCACGCCGCCCGCGGCGGAGAATCCAGTCAGGCGGTCCCGGGCGCCGACGATGCGATGGCAGGGCACGATCAAGGGCCACGGGTTGGCGCCCAGGGCGGCGCCGATGGCCCGGCTTGCGGCCGGCGGCTCGCCCAGGCTCCTGGCGAGGTCGCCGTAGGTCCGCGTCTGGCCGGCCGGCACGGCCCGGGCCGCTTCGTAAACCCGCCGGGCAAATGGCGGCACCGCATCCAGCTCGAGGGGCACGTCGGTGAAGTCCTGCGGTTCCCCGGCGAGGTGCCGCTGCGTCCGCGCCACCAGGTCGCGAATCCACGGCGGCGCCTCGTCGGGTGAGGCGGCGGGATCGCCGGCCGGCGCGGCCGCACCCGGCAAATAGAAGGCGGTCAGGGCGGAGCCGGCCCAGGCCAGGCCGCACGGACCCAGGGCAGTGGCGAAGAAAAGGTGAGGCATGGCGCGCGATCCGCAGTCGACTCCGGCCGGGGGCGGCGCACAAGCGGAAATTCGTTTGCGCCGTCCCGGCGGCGTCCCTACGCCCTCCGCCATGCAGAATGCCTTCTACACCGCCTTCGACGCAGCGACGCTGGGCGGGCGGCGCAAGACCGACTACCGCAGCGCCTTCCAGATCGACCGCGACCGCGTCATCCACGCGCATGCCTTTCGGAAGCTGCAGTCGAAGACCCAGGTGTTTCTGTCCGGCGAGTATGATTTTTATCGCACGCGCCTCACCCACTCGATGGAAGTCGCCCAGATCGGGCGCTCGATCTGCCGTTACCTGGAAAGCCGCGGCCGGCCGCTGCGGGAAAATTTCCACATCGATTCCGATCTGGTCGAGTGCGCCTGCCTGGCGCACGATCTCGGGCATCCGCCGTTCGGCCACTCGGGCGAACGCACCCTCCAGGAATTGATGCGGCGGTACGGCGGCTTCGAGGGCAACGCGCAGACGCTGCATCTCGTGACGGAGACCCTCTACCAAAACGAGAGCGGCGTGCGCGGCATGCAACCGACCCGGGCGCTGCTGGACGGCGTGCTCAAGTACAAGAAGCTTCACGGCGAATTTTCCGAGCCGCCGTCCCAGCATTTTCTCTACGATCCGCAGCGCGTCTACCGCGATTTCGTATTTGCCGGGGCGGAGATTCCCGCCGCGCTGCATGCCGGCCTGGCGCTCAACGCCTTCAAGAGCGTGGAATGCCGGATCATGGACTGGGCGGACGACGCGGCGTATTCGCTCAACGACATCGTCGACGGCGTGAAAGCCGGGTTTCTGACCATCGAGCGCATCGAACGCTGGGCGGGCGGCGAGGCCCTCAACGCCGGGCAGCAGCGGTGGCTCGACGCGCTGTTTGACGCCATCCGCGACGACCGGCTCGAAAGCGTCTTCTCGATGAAGATTGGCGGGTTCATCCAGGCGTGCCGGCTGCGCGAACGCGACAATTTCATGGCCGCGAAGACCAACCGGTATCGCTTTGAATTGGTCGTCGCGCCGGACGCCGAACGCGAGGCGCTTTTCTTCAAGAAGCTGGCCAACGATATTATCTTTGAGAGTCCGCAGCTCCAGCAGATGGAGCACAAGGCGCGGCTGGTGCTCTCGAGCCTGTGGGATTCGTGCTGGCGCAACTATGTGGAGCAGGGGCCGAGGGTGATCCGCATCCTGCCGCCCAACGTGGGGGCGCTGATCGCCGCGGAGGAGACCGTCGCCGGAAAGGCGCGCCGCATCTGCGACTGGCTGGCCGGGCTGACCGACGGCATGATCGTGCGGACCTACCGGCGGCTGTTCGATCCGGAGTTCGGCTCGATCCGCGATTTGAGCTGAGCCGTGATTATGCAAAATGGGCGCGATCTTCCCCGTAAGCCCATCGATTTCTCGGTGAGCGAGGTAGGAGCCTGCTTGCAGGCGATTCTTACCTCGGAATCGCGAGCAAGCTCGCTTCCTACAATTCGCATAGATACGGCTGAGAGAGCCGCGCAATATCGCCTTTTCCTCCTTGCGCGTCGATCTGACGTGTGGAGTGTTGGCAGCTTCATGTCCAAAAACTCCGTCATGCCGCGCCGCCTCTGGTGTCTGTTCTGCCTTTTTCTCACGTCCTTGACGGGCGGCAGCGGTCGCGCGGAAGCGCCGAAGGTCCCGGATATGTTGACGATCAACGCGGAGGAATACCTGGAGATGCCGGGGCTCAACGTCATGCTCGCGCACGATTTCTACCCCGAAGGGCATCAGGGCGGCGTGGGGGTGATTCAGAACGGCCGGCGTGTCGCCACCAACGGCGACCTGCGCCTCGAACCGACGCCGGGTCAATGGAGCCCGATGCCCAAGGTCGGCCAGCGTGTGGTGGACCGGCAGGCACAGGAAATCAGTGTGCGCATGGCCTACCCCGATCCGCTGAGGGACCGGAAGGGCTTCAATCCGATCGTCTATCCGGATCTGCACTTCGGCTACGTCGTGAAGATCAAGCCGGCCGGCTCCTCCTTCCGGATCATTGTCGATCTCGACCAGCCGCTCCCAGAAGCCTGGGTCGGCAAGGTCGGTTTCAATCTGGAACTCTTTCCAGGCATTCTTTTCGGCAAATCCTATCAGCTCGACCACCAATCCGGCCTCTTCCCGCGGCAGGACGACGGTCCGGGCTACCGCGACGAGAACCAGGAGTATCAGGCCATGCCGCTCGCCACGGGCCGGAGATTGACGGTCGCGCCGGAATCGGAGGAGCAGCGCCTGACGATTCAGGACGTCGCAGGCGGCGATCTCCAACTCATCGATGGCCGGGCGCGGCATAACAACGGCTGGTTCGTCGTGCGCGCCACGGTGCCGCGGGGCGCTACCAAGAACGCCATCGAATGGCTCGTCACGCCCCACGCCATTCCCGGCTGGATGTCGCCGCCCGTCGTGCAGGTTTCCCAGGTGGGCTACCATCCGCGCGAATCAAAGATTGCCGTGATCGAGACGGACGTGCGCGATGGCCGCCGCCCGCCCGCTGTGCTGCGGCGGATTTCGGAGGACGGAGCCTTTGAAACGGTGCTTGAAGTCGCGCCGAAGGATTGGGGCCGGTTCCTGCGGTATCACTATTTCCAGTTCGATTTCACCGTGGTCGATGCGCCGGGAATGTACGTGGTGGAGTACGGCGACCGCCGCACCGCGCCGTTCCCGATCGGTCCGGACGTGTTCAAACGACACGTCTGGCAGCCCACACTGGAATACTTCCTGCCCATCCAGATGTGCCACATGCGGGTGAACGACCGCTACCAGGTCTGGCACGGGATGTGTCACATGGACGATGCGCGCATGGCGCCCGTCAGTTACAACCATTTCGACGGTTACCTGCAGGGACCGTCCACGCTCACCAAGTTCCAGCCCGGCGAACATGTGCCAGGCCTGAACCAGGGCGGCTGGCACGACGCGGGCGATTTCGACCTGCGCGTCGAGTCCCAGTCCGAGACGATCCACGGACTCGCGCTGGCCTACGAGGAGTTTCACGTCACCTACGACGAGACTACCATCGACCAGCTTCATCATGTGGTCGAACTCCACCAGCCCGACGGCAAGCCCGACATTCTCCAGCAGATCGAGCACGGTGCGCTGTCAATCGTCGGCGGCTATAAGTCCATGGGCCGGCTGTACCGCGGCATCATCGAACCGACGCTGCACCAATATGTGATGCTCGGTGATCCCACCAACCTGACGGACAACCAGGTCTTTGATCCGAAGACTCCGGCTGCCGCGGTGCCGCCGGTCGGCCATCCTGGCTCCGCGGACGATCGCTGGGTGTTCACCGAGGACAATCCGAAGCGCGCGTTGCTCGTCGCCGCCGGCCTGGCCGCGGCATCCCGGGCCTTGGTGGGTTTCAACGACGGGCTGGCGCACGACTGCCTCAGCATCGCGGGGCAGTTGTGGGAGGTGACGAAGGAATCGGATCCTCTCCAGCGCGTGGGCGTCGCGGTCGAATTGTTCCAGGCCACCAAGGAACGGAAGTACGCGGATTTCCTCGTCGGCATGAGCGCGAACATCTGCCGCAACATTCGGAAGACGGCCGGTGGCGTGGCGGCCGATGACCCGGATCGCGGGATCGTCTCCACTGCGTGGCTGGCGGCCCGCTCCCTCGCGTTCGTCGACGATGCCGGTTACCGGCAGCAGATTCGCGATGCGCTGAAGGACTACCGCGATGGGATCGTGCGCCTGGCGGTCAAGACTCCCTATGGCGTGCCTTATCAACCCGCCATTTGGGGCGCGGGTTGGGACATCGAGCGCTTCGGCAAGGAGCAGTATTTCCTGCACACCGCGTGCCCGGACATTTTTTCGGCGGAGTACATGCTCGATGCCATCAACTTTGTGCTCGGCTGCCACCCCGGCGCCAACACCGCCTCGTTCGTCTCGGGCGTGGGCGCCAAATCGACCACCGTGGCGTACGGATTCAACCGGGCGGACTGGACGTACATTCCCGGCGGAATTGTCTCGGGCACGGCCTTGATCCGGCCGGATTTTCCCGAGCTGCTTGAATGGCCCTATCTCTGGCAGCAGACCGAGTACGTGCTGGGCGGCGGGACCGCCGACTACCTTTTCCTCGTCCTCGCCGCGGATCATCTGCTCAACCAGTGAGGAGATCCACTCGCGGGCGCTCCATGGCCGGGGTCGGCGACCCCGGCAAATAGCTACGCTTCGGCGAGCAGCGCGGCGAGGTCGAGGGGGTGGGTGAACATGGCGACGCCACCACCCGGCAATCTGGGCCATTCTTCACGCGGCCGGTCGCAATAGAGTTCCACGCCGTTGTCGTCCGGGTCACGGAGGTAGAGCGCCTCACTCACGCCATGGTCGGACGCGCCTTCGAGCGAAATCCCGGCTCGCTGCAGCCGGCGCAGCGCGTCGGCCAGCACGGCGCGCGTCGGATAGAGGATGGCCAGATGGTAGAGCCCGGTGGCCCGCGGGGGAGGCGGATTTCCGCCCAGGCTCTCCCACGTGTTGAGCCCGATATGGTGGTGGTAACCCCCGGCGGAGATGAAGGCCGCCTGCGTCCCGAAGCGCTGCATGAGTTCGAAACCGAGCACGCCGCAGTAGAAATCGAGCGAGCGCTGCAGGTCGGCGACCTTCAGGTGAACGTGTCCAATGCGGACCGCGGGATCGATTGATTGGCTGTTGGACGGGGTCATGGCGATGGGATGCCTCACTCGACG